>CAKUGX010000046.1 GCA_934654765.1 uncultured Collinsella sp.
CCGGGCCCTTGCGGCGTAGTCGCTATTTATTCAGTCCAAGTTTCGGGGTGCAGTTCACTGTCCCCTTTGTGGTGGTTTTGATGCGCTATGAGGCGTTGGCCAGGCGGCTCCAGAGCTCATCGATATCGATTTGGTCGCCGCCGCTCAGGTAGCCGGTGCGAATAAAAGCCTCGTTGTAGATATAGATGTCATGAGCGCTGTCGCCATCGTCTTCGGTGTCGTCGGCCATAATCACGTAACGGTGGCCGTCAAGCGCTTTGACCAGCCAATACAAAGCATCGTCAATCGTGCATTTCTCCTGCACCATCGCTGCGTCGCCAATCGCACCGATGAGTGCCCGTTCGCCCTTCGTATAGCCTCCTACCGAGAGTAGAATCGCGACGTTTTCGTCTCCGCCGCCCGGTTCAAGCTCCTCGTATTCGGACTCCGAAAGCGGTATCGCGCTATTTGCAAGTTCGTCCACATCGTCCGAAACCTTGGAAAAGGTAAAGGCGAAAAATCCCGCGTCATCGACGGCGCCGTAGCCCACGTTCTCGCCTTGCCACTCATAATTTTGATGTTTGAGCAGGCGCACCAGATCGGCACCGCCCAGATTGATTGCGGCATAGACCGTCACGTTGGCATTGTCGTCCACGCAGGCGGCGTCCGCCGTGCTCGCCGCCTTGGCGCCGCCCGCGCCGCCCGTAGTGCCCGAGCAGCCAGCCAGCGCGCAAGCCGCCGCGCCCGCGCCCGCCACAAAGGCCGCGCGGCTCATCGTCATCTCATTCATCATGTTCATCCCTCGCTGTGATGTCGGTCGCGTCGCGCTTAGCCGAGCGCGCGCCCGGTCTTCTCCTGCCAAAATTCGTCAATCGTGGGGGCACCGCCACCTTGGGTAAACGTGCCGGTTTTGATGGCCTCCTCGGTAATGAGGTCCAGGCGATAGTCGCCATTTTCCATCGGGCTCACCATGGCAACGTGACGCGCCATGTTGGAACCGTAAACGCACGCGATCCACGAGCCCGAGGTGATCTGTGCCCGATCCTCGACCGGCACCGAAAAGCCCGCGATAACGTCCTCGCAGCTCGAATAGCCCGCAAGTTGCAGCGTAAACATCACGGTGCTCCCGGTTCCGCCCTTGTCGAGCTTTCCGATTTCGTCCTCACCGAGCCATTCGGTTGCGCCGTCCTTGCTGATATTGCAGACGCTGAGTACGCGGCCTGCCTCGTTCTCGTACATCTCGAGCGCATCTTGCCAGGTATAGCCCTGTTGCGACGCAAATTCCTGCAACTGCCAGCCCTTAAGCTCGAGCAATGCCGCGATGCTGATGTTGCGGTGCGCATCCCAGCAGTCATCCGACCACGTATCAAACGCATCCGTCGAGCCGCCGTCCGCATCCGAGCTGCCGCCCGCATCACCGGAATCGCCCGATGACGAGCTCGCGTCCATCTTGTCCTTTACCGGGCGGTCGTCGTTAAAACCCGTCGTATCCTGCGCCTGCTGTCCACCGCACCCCGCAAGCGTCAGCAGCGCCGTTCCCGCCGCCACGACAAACGCCGTGCGCGAAATAACCGTCTCCCTCATCGTTGTTCCTTTCCCGTTCTTTATTACGGTGCCGAGAAACACGCCCGGCATCGATTCAGACATAGCCCGCTCACGCTATTGACGAGGCAGTTCCGTCCAGCCAAAACCGGGCTCAAAGCCATCGCGCGTGCCGATCACATCGCCCGAGCCGTTCACCCAAGCTTGGTCCGCCATCACCGAAACCTCGACATCGGTGCCATCGGGCCTGGTGTAATGGTTGACTCCGCGAATGGCATCGGAATACGAGGCCGCGCCCGTCCCCACGCCCGCGCTGGAGAAACTGGCTGCGCTGGCGGCCATATTCGCGGCGTGCTGACGATCGCTGCGATCGAACCATGCTTGTTGGTAGCTGTCGAACGCCGCCTGCTGCGAGGCATGCATCTGCTGCCAGGCTGCAAACTGCTGTTGCTGCTGGGCGATATTCATCTGCGTACGTTGGCGCTGCTCAAGCACCATCTGCTGCTTTTGAGCGCATGCCTCGCGCGCAAGCTCCGGGTTGAGCCGCAGGGTCGATGCCATTGAGGCGAGCACCGTAGAGGCCGCCTCGTCCAGACGGCCCTCTGGCGCAACCAAGCAGAAGCTGTCCCTGATACGCCACTGCAACAGGTCGGCCGCTCCCAGCTTGAACGGCGCGTCGTCTGGGCAATCGCCCTGATCCGAGGCCTGCTCCTGCGCGACACCCTGCCCCGCCGCCGCAGCCGCCTGGCGCTCGCGCAGACGCTTACCCAGAACGCCGCCGATGAGCCCGCTCGAAAGGCCCGCGCCCAGCAGCGCCTCGGCCCCGGCGGCAATGCCTTTACCCATAGAGTCCGCGACTCCGCCAATCGAGGCCACATAGCCCTCGACTTTGGCAGCCACCGCAAGCTCGGTGGGCACCGGGGCGCCCGCGATCCGGTATCTACGCATGCGGCACTCATAGATCACATCGCTCGGCTCCATCGTAAAGCCCTGGATCGCAAAGTCGTTTGCCGCCTCGCGCTTTACGCGGGCACGCTCGTGCTCGATATCGACCGCCGCGCTCGACGGGTACGGCTGCTCGGCCACAACCTCCGCCCGCGCGCCCAGCTGTGCCGCGCAGACCTGGGCCAACTCGTCGCAAGCTGCCTCCACGTGCACAAACGCCTTGCGCTCGGTTTGCGTGGGAATGCGCTTGGCAACGGCGCCCGCATCCACGTAGCAGAGCTCGGAGCGGTACACAATCCGCTCGCCCGCGGGGCCCGCCACCGTCACGCCAACCGAAATCGGGCAGTCGAAGCTACCGCTACGCTCAAGATGTGCCTCTTCGATACGCCAATCCCGCGGCAATGCCACCTGCGCGAGTGCCTGACCGCCAGAAACATCGCATGCGGTATGGAGCTCGAGGTCGCCGACGCGGGGAGCACCCGCCGAGGCTGTGCCGCCAGACGGTGACGCGGCCTCGGCACTCCGCGTTGGCGCATCTGTCGGCACGGCCACGCTCGGCTCGCAACCTTCACCCGCGCTATCATCGTCAGCCGCATCATCCACAGACCCCGTGGCATCCGGGCCACATGCAACGCCCTCGAGCCGGACGCCGCAACCCGGGCAAAATCGCACCGGCACGCCGGCGACCCGAGGCAGTTGCGCCCCGCATGCCGGGCAGAATCTCAAGTCACTCATCCCGTACACCCCTCATTTCATTGGCTGTTCTTGATGGCGGCAAGCTGTCGCCACAGTTCCTCGGCACCGGCGAGGCGATATGCCGTCTTGTCGAGCACGATATTCTTGCCCTCGAGCTCCACCGATCGCTCCGAGCCGTCCGCATAGACAAAAATGAGCGTGCAACCGGCGTCGCTCATCCGCTCATCCACCTCATCTCCCACGATGCAGCCGTCGAGCGCGGCAAAGGTCGATGCGACCAGCTCGGCATCGTCGGTCTCATAGACCGTCCGTGCCTCTCCGTCCTCGATAAGCTTGACCGCCACCGGAGCGGCGGCACAATCATTGAGCGATGCTTGTGCGGCAGTCTTTCCCTGAGCGCCATGGGCGCCGGCGCCGTAAGCTCGCATGAGTGTCACCGCCGCGGCAACAACAACCACGGCGATAAGCGCGCCCGCAATTTTATTAGACGCGCAACCCCGAGACGCCATAGACGCACCCCTTCCGTTCTGCCTTGCTCAACATCACATTCATATGCCTTTGAGCGCCAAAACGGCAGGTGACAAATGTCTCATATTCATATTTTTGCAGGTAAAAACCACCACAAAGGTGCCTGTCCCCTTTGTGGTGGTTGGCTAGTCTTGGGGCGTCCAGGACCAGAAGAAGTTGATGAGGGCCACGCGCGAGGCGGCACCGGTCTTTTTGTTGATCGAGGCGATGTGGCGGTAGAGCGTAGAACGCGAGAGGAAGAGCGCCGCCGCCACGTCCTGCACGCTGTCGTCCGAAACGACCAACGCCTCCAGCACATCGCGCTCGCGCTTGGTGAGCCCAAAGGCGGTAACGAAGCCATCGAGTCGATCGTCAAACGAAAGCTCCGGAGCCTCCAAGGGCATCGCGTCGGCCTGATCGGGCGCACGGCCCACGCCAAGATCGTCGGTGGCAAACGCCAGGCCCCTGTGATCCGCTTCGTCCTCAACGCCTTGTCCAAACTGCCCCAGCAGCGAAATCGCAATGCCGACAAACAGCACGAGTACGACGCCCACCGCCATCAGCACGTTTTGACTCGAGATGATCGCCACCGCCGGAGCCGTCACAAGCATTGAGCAAATGTTGTTGATGGCGCGGCCCATGCACGGCCACAAATACGACCAGCGCGCATACATCGAAATCGCGGCGAACTTCGCGGTGAAGAACACCACGAAAAAGCCCGTACCCAGGTAAAAGATAATCGTGGCGGCGAGCGCATTGCCACCGTTGCCATCGGTGATAAGCACGAAGAACGAGAGCGTGGACAACATGGCGGCACACGTCATGATGATATTCATATACGAACGTCCGCGCAGGTCATACAGGACGCCGGCGGTAAGGGCGCTCACAACCAGCAGCAAGCGCGGCCAGTCGCCCAGGTCGATAGCGCCGGCGGCATGCGAGGTCGTAAGACCGGCGTTGAGAGCCGCGAATACGCCGGTAAGGCAGGCGGTCGCCACCGTCAAGCGCACTACGGCACCTTGGAAGGCCGCCTTTGCCTCGGGATTATCGCGCCACTTGGCGCCATGCTCCGACGCATCGACCGATAGCTCGGCAATCTCGAACTCGAACTCCGGCGCAGACTCATCACGCAATTTAGCTCGGCGGGTACCGTGAAGCAGCCCAACCAGCGCAATCGCACAGGCGACCAGAACAAACTGTTGAGGAATGCCCGCAGGCATCACCATATGGTTGAGCACCTGTACCAAAATGCCCGCAGCATAAGAAACCGCCACGGCACGTGCCAAACAAGGCGTCTGCGCAAAACGCCGCGCCAGATTGGCATGGGCGGTCGATCCGCAGTAGCCCAGAGCGCAGCACGCCACCAAGCCGCCCGCAATCACGACCTGAAACTGCGCCGCCATAATCAGCAGCAGCAATGCCGATACCAGCAGCACGCCCGTCATATCGCTCGTTGCATCGATTGCCTGGGGACGACGATAGTACAGGAGAGGACGCACAAAATAGCCAATCACGCTCGCGCCGACGACGATGCTCTCGTAGATAACAACCTCGTTCGCTGGCACAAACTCGGCCACGCGTACGTCAAAGAAGTACTCGCCGGCCAAAAACGTGAAAAAGAAAAGCGCCAGGCACAGAATCTCCCGTATGCCCCGGCGCAAGTATGCGGTTGTGTCTCCCAGGTCCCTCATGGTAACCCCCACCCGCTTAGATGTCCGGAGAACCATTTTAGTAGAGAACGGGTCTTAGTACGCGCGCGATACCCGAACTGTTACGCATCAGCCCTCAACCGCCCGCGACAGCAGTTGCGGTGAAATAGTTCCTGTTTGACCGGCCCGGGCTGTCATTTAGGAACTATTCCACCGCAACTTATAAAGGGGACTGGGTTGCGTGCGATGGAGAAGGGGGATGGAGGGATCGGAAGTGTTGGAGCTCGGGCGTTAGCGCTCGGGAGTCAGGATCACCAGGGCGTCGTGCTCAAAGGGATGCTGAGCTACGCGCACGGTACCGTCGCCGTTGTCGCGCACGGGCAACTTGGCGATGCGTTTGTCCTCCATGTCGAGCGCCGTCGCCGTCCAGCCGCGAGCACTATCGAGCTTAAATGTAAGCGCCGTGGTGCGTGGCAGATAGGTGACGACTCGATCGCCGACACGTGCCACGCGGATGGCCTCGCGCGCGTCGTCGAGCAGCTCCTGTGCGGGGACCACGGCAAGGGCGTCATCGCACGCCGTGGCACCCAGGCCGACAAGCACATGCTCGATGGCGGCAAAGTCCCACACGCCCGCAAACTGCAGACACTCCTGCCAGCGGAACGGCATATCAAAGCCCTCACCCAGGACCGAGCCCTGGCTCTTGCTGGTCTGCCAGTTCCACACGCCATGGGCGCCGTAGGTCACGCCGGCGCTGGCGCCGGCAAGGATCGACGACCACACACTCGCACGGCAGTCCTGCGCGGTAAAACGCCAGTACACATTGCGCGATGCACCCATCTGCTCGTAGCAGGGCTCGGAGTTGACCATCGGCTTTTTGGGATAGTTGGCGATAAAGTCCTGCGGCAGGCGCCAAGCCTCGGGCTGGCCCTCGTAGTTGTGGCCGGGCTGGAACATGTAGAAGTCCAGACGGTCCAGATACTGCGCGGGGATCGTACGGTTGCCGCGGTTGATGTGCATGGTGCGCAGAGCCTCGGGCGCGCGCTTCGCAACCTCGTCGAGCGCGTCCTCGTAATAGGCGATCGCCTCGTCACCGGCAAAGTCCGTGTCGCCCGTCACCACATAGACGGGATCGAACTCGCCCAGGTTCTCGACCACGCGGGCAACATGGGCACGGACCTCCTCGCGCGGCATGACCTCGGCACCGCAGCGCTCGGCAATCTTGGCGCCCCAGGTACCGGGCACGTAGTTGCACCACATGAGCACGAGCGCAGGACGAATGCCGTGCTCGACGGCAGCGCGGCACATGGCAGCGGCGCGGTCCCAATAGGCCTGGTTGGGCTGAGACCAATCAAAGTGCACGCCGTCCTCGCTGGCATAGGGCCAAATGCCCAGGTCGGGGCAGCAGCGATCCCACTGCGGCAGCGTGTTGATCTGCAGCACATTCATGCCCTGCTCGGCACGGCGGGTCAGGTAGTAGTCCCAGTCATCCTCGGCAATGCTCGTAAATGCGCTCCAGCACGTATCGGCAAACCAGAAGAACGGTTTGCCCTCGCACAAAAAGCCGTCCTGGCGACCGTTGACGGTCAGCTTTCCCAAACTCATCTGCATGTCCTTTCGTTTGATAAAGGATTTGCGAACCGCCGGGGGCTTTCGCGGTAACCCCGTGCGAAAAGCCCCCGCCGCTTGGCAAACCCTTGCGGGCGAATCCCGTCCGCCCCATCAGTCTACCTTGCAAGAAGGGCCCCGCCGGGCTTACGCCTGACGGGGCCCTGTCGTGTAGGTGAGGTCATATGTGACCGAACGGTTTGGCCTTAGGCCTCCATCTCGGCGAGTTCCTCCTTGGAGAAGCCGCAAGCAAAGACGACGGCAGCGGCGATGACAAAGGAGATTGCCATACCAACGATAGCCCAGACGGTGTTCATCTGGCCACCCTGCAGGTAGTTGGTGAAGACCAGGAAGTTGGACGCACCGCCTGCGAGGTAGTAGGTAACACCCATGAGGCCGGAGAACACAGCACCGATGGCACCGCCGATGAACATGCCGAGCATGGTGCGACGGAAGCGCATGAGGATACCGAAGAGCGCGGGCTCGGTGACGCCGCCGGCGATGGCGGAGATGACGTAACCGATGGCGAGAGACTTCTCGTCGGGGTTCTTCATCTTGAGGAAGGCGCCGAAGGCGCAGCCCCAGACAGCGGCCATAGCGCAGTTGGTGGAAACGAAGACGAAGGGATCGTAGCCGGCAGCGATGATCTGAACCTGAGCGAGCAGGATGACGGGCATGTGCATGCCGCAGACCACGAAGAGCTGCCAGAAGGCGCCGAGGATGGCCATGACGATCAGGATGCCGATGCCGCCAAGGTCAGCAAGGCCGAAGAGGGCGTTGGCGATCAGCGTGCCGATCTCGTTGCCGATCGGAGCGAGGACGATGAAGGCGATGGGAATCGTGACGATCATGGTGCAGAACGGCGTGAAGACCGTGGACAGCACGTCGGGCATGACCTTCTTAAAGAACTTCTCAACAAAGTACAGGACGGGCACCGAGAGGATGATCGGCAGGACGGACTGCTGATAGTTGGCAGCGGCGATCTGGATGCCATAGACGGAGATGATTCCGCCGCCCTCCTGGGTGGCGACGCTCACCACGGAAGGAGCCATGAGGGCGCCACCGAGCAGCATGCCCAGAACCGGGGAGGCGCCGAGCTTCTTAGCAGCGGCATAGCCCAGGTAGATGGGGATAAAGGTAAACGTGGCCTCGTACAGGGTGGTGTAGAGGAACGTGTAGGTCGGGTCGGTGTCGGAAAGGACGCCGAGCATGGTGGGGCCGAGGACCGCAGCGATGGTGCGGAACAGACCGCCGGCCATGAGCAGCGGGATCAGCTGGGTCATGGAGCCCGACAGATAGTCGAGGATGATGTTGGGCAGGTTCTTGAGCTCGAACTTCTCCTTGGGAGCATCGAGGTTCTCGTCGACCGCGGCACCCTGCTTGACGCCGGAGATGGCGACGAACTCGGCGAGCACCTTGGGCACGTTCTGGCCGATGATGACCTGGAGCTGGCTGCCGGCGAACTGGCAACCCAGAACACCCTTGACCTTCTTGATCTTCTCCACGTCGGCCTTGTTATTGTCCTTGAGCGTCAGACGCAGGCGCGTCATGCAGTTGGTGGCGACGGTGACGTTCTCCGCGCCGCCCACGAGCTCGAGGACATCGGTGGCAATCTGCTTGTTATCTACTGCCATGGGACCCCTCCCCATATCATCGTGTGCCTACTCGTTTGGGCGTAGGCACGCCTTTGGCTCGGCGACTATAACCCCTTACGGTTGCCGAACCCTTGGATACGCTGTCGTAAACAAAGTGTTTACTGAACGTTTACGGGCTTTAGTTTACACGGAATGCCTAATTTGTGGCAATTTTGCCGTTTGCCGTCCGGTGAACGGTAGGAAATCGGGGGTGAACGTATTTGAGTGGCAGGGGATTGTCTATTTACCGCATTATCGCTATATGCCTATTTACGTGGTCTTTTACTTTGACTGACGCCTCTGTATTTTGTTCACTCGTCAACAAAAGCCCTGATAGATGGTGATAAACGACTGTTTAGTAGTTTGTTGAGTGTTCATTTTGACCGTTTACCGAGTTCATCTGCCTGTTCTGTAATTCTGCATTACACTAAACATGTTTAGATTGTATTGCCGCAAGTGCCTGCCGCACGCGGCGCAAGGGAGGCAGCTCATGGAACTCAAATCGTGCACCTACGCAACCGTCACCACCTTGGGCGACTTTGGCCCCTGGATCAGCAAAGTCGTGCTCGATTTGCCGTGCGCCGTGCGCACCAATGACGTCGACGCGAACTCCTTCCATATATATGTAGAGCGCCACGAGCGCTCGGGCGAGGTTCTGATGCGCAAGGAGCGCGGCGCCGACCACGCCGTGCCTTCCGTGGGCTACATCGACGTACTCGCCGCCTATCCGTGCGACGAAAACGGCCGCAAGCTCGCCTTTGGTACCCATGTGGCACTCGAGGTCGCCGAGCAGCGCCTGACCAAGACCATCGAGGGCGGCGTGATGGGCTCGCGAATGCTCGATGACCAGCTGCGCATCACGCAGCTCGCAGCCCTTCCCGGCAACGACGGCGACGACCCCACCTGCGGCCTGATCTTCGACGCCTGCCGCGGCGACATCTGCCCTGCGCTCAAGGGCTGGAGCAACGCCACGCAAAAGACCGCTGTCAATGGCATCGCACTCGAGTACGGCTTCTTTGAACCGAGCTTTAAGGCCGAGGACTCGGCATGCTTCAATCCCTTCGCGCCCGAGGCCACAGTCGTGCCCCAGAAGGCCCCGCTCGTGGTGTACCTGCACGGCGCCGGCGAGGGCAAGGGCGCCACGCAGGGCGAGGGCGCCACGCGCGCCTATATCGGCAACCGCGTGACGGCCATCAGCCAGGCGCAGATTCAGCGCTATTTTGGCGGCTTTGCTTGGGTGCTCGTGCCGCAGTCGCCCACATTTTGGATGGACAACGGCGTCGAGCAGCTCGGCCACTCCAACCAGAGTATCTACTCCCCCGTCATTAAGGCGCTCATCGACGAGTTTGTTGCCGAGCATGCCGACCGCATCGACACCGACCGCATCGTGGTCGCCGGCCTTTCCAACGGCGGCTTTATGACGCTGCGCCTGTGCGCCGACTACCCCGATTTCTTCGCCGCGGGCCTTCCCTGCTGCGCGCCGTGGTACAACGCCACGGACGAGGACGTCGCCGCCCTTGCAAAGACGCCGCTGTGGTTTACGCACTCCAAGGGCGACGAGCTCGTGTCTCCGCAGGAGACCGTGCTGCCGCTCACGGCTCGTCTGCGCGCTGCCGGCGCCAACGTGCACCTCACGTACTTTAGCCATGTCGAGGACCTGACCGGGCGCTACCGCGAGGCCGACGGCTCGCCCAAGAAGACGTTCAACCATGGCGTGTGGATCCACCAATTCAACGACCTGTGTTATCAAGACATCGACGGGGGCAACGTACTCATCGACGGCGAGCCGGTGGGCTGCTGGGAGTGGTCGGCCAGGGTTTCGAGGTAACCATCCCATCGGGGCCCTGACCTTTAGTTTTGTAAACGTCCTCGCGCATGAGTCCCACTTATCCTGCTCCTTCGGAGCAACGGATAAGCGGGACCCGCGCTGCGGAATGTTTACAAAACTAAAGGTCAGGGCCCCTAGGTTAACGTTGTTCGAAACGCTGGGCGAGCGCTTCTAGCGGGCCGCCGGGTTGACGGCGATGAGGGCGGGGGGTCCCGTCTTGCCTTGCGCGTAACTGGCTGAAATGATTTTGGTTGGAGCTTTCTTATGTCCCAAGAGTTGACTCGGGTAATTGTTACTACTGATATGGAAGTCGATGATATGAACTCGCTCGTTCATTTGGCTCTGTATCTTAACTTGCTTGATGTGCAGGCTGTGGTGTATACGGCTTCGCAGTATCACTTTCTTGGGGATGGGGTCCATACGCTTGGTGAGGTGAATCTGCATTGGCGGACTAAAGGGCGTCGTTCCTATGAGTGGGATGTTGTGCCTCATGAGCCTGATCCGCTGGCTGGGGAGCTTCTTGAGTATCGGCCGTTTCCTGAGCATTGGATTGAGAGCCTTTGGAGCAATGAGTATGCCCAGGCTTGGCCGCAGCTGCAGGCGAATGCCGCTGCCGCCGGTGAGCCGCCGTTTCCCACGCCTGCTCAGATGATTGAGCGTACCTTTGCTGGGAACGTTGCCTTTGAGGGCGATGTGCGCGAGGAGACTGAAGGTTCGCGCGCGATTGCTCAAGCGATTTTGGATGATGATCCGCGCACGCTTTGGCTGCTCAGTTGGGGCGGCATGAACACCATCGTCCGTTCTTTCATGAGCATTGCTGAGCGATATCGCGATACGCCTGAGTGGCCTTCTGTGCAGCAGCGTGTCTATCAGAAGGTGCGTGTGATGGGCGTTGCCGATGGCGTGGGGCAGGACAATTCTTGGCTCGACCATGGACGCGAGCTTTTTCCCGAGCTCATCTTTTGGTGCGTGCCCTATATGTACGGCGGCTACGTTGATGCCAAGATGGCTCAGCCCGATACGCTGCCGCTGTTTCAGGCTCCCTGGCCTGCACAGAACCTCACCCAAGGCAACGGCCCCCTTATGGCGCGCTACATGCTCTATGGCGATGGCAAGGTGTACGAAAACGAGCCCGAGCGATTCCAGTTTGGCAAGCATGCCCGCTTGGATTGGGGCTTGGAAGGCATGCCCGCAATGCAGTTTGAGCGCGGCGATTTTATGGCCGAGGGCGACAGCATGACCTATATTCCGCTGCTGCCGTTTGGTCTGCGCGGCATCGATAACCGCGACTTTGACACGTTGCTCGGCCGCATGTTCCTTGACGGGCATCCCGACTCGGATGCGCCCGCCGGTTTTGCCGCTATGGGCGCGTCGGTGGAGGGCAACCCGAACCCATATCTGCGCGCTTATCAGGAAGACTTTGCCGCTCGAGCACAGTGGTGCGCGCATGAGCCGGCGTCCTGTTCGCATCCGGCGCATGCTGTTGAGGCTACGGCCGACCGCAGCGCCGCCGCCGGCGAGCGCGTTGCCCTTGCGGCGACCGTCATCGACCCCGACGGCAAGGGCTTCGACGCACACTGGGATGTCGCCATAGGGCCATCGAACTATGCAGGCGCCCAAGACCTGCCGCTGTGGCAGGAATGCGCGGTGGACGCCGCCTTTACCGTGCCCACCGATGCACAACCCGGTGACCGCTTCGTGCTCACCCTCAGCGTGCAAACGCATGCCGAGCGCCCCTGCACCCGCTATGCCCAGGTCGCTATTACTGTCGCGTAGCAGGCGACAGGCCCACATTCGGCAAAGACTGTCTCCAACGACTAGTCGTTTAAGAACGTCCCCGATGACTACCCAGAAGTTGCGGTGGAATAGTTCCTGTTTGGGCCTCTAAGGCCGCCATTTAGGAACTATTTCACCGCAAGTTATTTGGGGATGAAAAATGGGCCATGTGTCCCAGTTGTGGAGACCTCTTGAGCCGTCTGGGTATCGTGAAAGATCGCGCGCTCCCCCATCATCAAAAGTGACACACGCTACCTGTTGATGGGAGGCAACCATGGGCTTCTTTGACAAGATGTTCGAGAAGAAAGAGTGCGCGATTTGCGGTACTGAGCTGGGGCTTCTAGGTAAGACCAAAATCAGCGAAGGCTACCTGTGCAAAGAATGCGTCGGCAAGCTCTCCCCCTTCTTTGGCGGTTATCGCTCTAGCACTGCGGACGACATTCGCGAGCAGCTCGCCTATCGCGAGGCCAATGCCGAGCGCCTGGCATCGTTCAATCCCACGCGCACGCTCTCGGCCGGACGCACCAATATTATGCTCGATGAGGATGCGGGCCTGCTGATCATTACCTCGCAGACTCGCTGGCGCGATGCCAATCCCGACATCATCGAGTTCTCGCAGGTGCTCGGCTGCGATATGGATATCGATGAGCATCGCACCGAAATCTATCGCGAGACCAAGGACGGCGAGCGCAAGAGCTACGACCCGCCGCGCTACGACCTGGATTACGACTTTAACCTGACCATCCACGTCAACACGCCGTACTTTACCGAGATCGACCTGCGCGTGAACGACTCCACCATTGAGCAGCGCGGGTCCATCGAGTACCGCGAGGCCAAACGTCAGGCAACCGAAGTCCGCGACGCGCTGGTGCAGCTGCGTCAGGAAACGCGCGACAGCGTCGTGGCCGCTAAGGCCCCCAAGACCGCGG
>CAKUGX010000047.1 GCA_934654765.1 uncultured Collinsella sp.
CCCGTGGCCTGTGCGACAAGCTCAAGGAGATCATCCCGCGTCAGCTGTTCGAGGTGCCCATCCAGGGTGCTATCGGCAACAAGATCATCGCCCGTTCCACCGTCAAGGCGCGTCGCAAGGACGTTCTTGCCAAGTGCTACGGCGGCGATATCTCGCGTAAGCGCAAACTGCTTGAGAAGCAGAAAGAGGGCAAGAAGCGCATGAAGGCCATCGGCTCGGTCGAGGTCCCGCAGGAGGCGTTTATGGCGATTCTCAAGGTGGACGAGTAGGTCCATGGCGTTTTCTGAATACAGCACGCGGCTGCTGGGCGCCTATGCCGAGCAGCCGTTCCTTATGGCTCCCATGGCGGGCGTTACCGACCCCGCCTATCGCATCATGTGTCGCCGCCGCGGTGCCAACCTTGCCTACAGCGAGATGGTGAGCGTGGCAGGCCTTGCCTATGCCAGCAACAAAACGTGGCGCCTGGTGCTGCCGGCCGACGAGGAGCAGCAGATTTGCGTGCAGCTCTTTGGCTCCAAGCCCGATCAGTTTGCGAGCGCCGTCGCCGCCGTCGAGGAACGCGTTGGCGATCGCCTGTCGCTTATCGATATCAATATGGCATGCCCCGCCCGCAAGGTCGTTACCAAGGGCGAGGGTTCGGCGCTTATGCGCACGCCCGACCTGGCGGAGAAGATCGTCGAGGCCACGGTGGGCGCGGCGCACGTGCCCGTGACCGTCAAGATCCGCAAGGGCTTTTATGCCGAGGACCGTAATGCCGCGACGTTTGCCCAGATGCTTGAGGGCGCAGGGGCTGCCGCAGTCGCCGTGCATGGTCGTTGCGCCACGCAGCTCTACACGGGCCAGGCCGATTGGTCGGTCGTCGATGAGGTTGCCGACGCTGTCGAGATTCCCGTGATTGGTTCGGGCGATGTGTTCTCGGCCGAGGACGCTGCTGAGCATCTGCACGGCTCGGGTGCCAGCGCGGTGTTTATCGCGCGCGGCATCTACGGCAATCCGTGGGTGTTCGGCGATGCCCGAGCCCTTGCACTCGATGGCACGCCGGTTCCTTCTCGCTCCTCGGTCGAGCGCCTGGAGGCTCTGCGCGAGCACCTGACGTTGACGCACGAGCTTCTGCCGCTCATGTCGCGTGCCCGCACGTACGCAAGCTGGTACTTAAAGGGCATGCCTCATGCCGCTGCCTGGCGCGCTCAGGTGGTGCGTTGCTCTACGTATGAGGAGTTTATGGCGCTGGTCGATGATATCGAGCGCGATGTGGTGGCCTGCGAGGCCGCGCTTGCCGCCGGTGAGTCGGTGCCCGCTCATCCGCTGGAGGCTTAAGGGTGGCCGTTACCGCGCTGTACGTCCACGTGCCGTTTTGCGCCCAAAAGTGCCGATACTGCGACTTTGACTCACGTAGTTTTGCTCCGTGCGACCTGAGCGCTGCGCTCGATGCCTATTTTGAGCAGCTGTATGCGCGCCTCGATGCCTTTGGCGACGCCGGGGCGCTCGAGGGCATCCGCACCGTCTATGTTGGCGGCGGCACGCCGTCGCTGGCGGGGGAGCGTCTGGTAGAACTCGCCCGGCGTATCTCCGCGTGGTGCGCCCCCGTTGAGTTTACCTGCGAGGCCAATCCCGAGTCGCTGACCGCCGAGCTCGCCACCGCGCTTGCCGAGGCGGGTGCCACGCGCATCTCTCTGGGCGTGCAAACCCTCGACAATACCGAGCTGGCTGCTATTGGTCGCATTCACGATGCTAATCGCGCACTTGCGGCTATCGCGACTGTGAAGGACGCTGGCCTCGATGTGTCGTGCGACCTGATGTGCGGCCTTCCCGGGCAGACGGCCGCAAGCTGGCGGAGCACGCTCGATGGCGTGTTGGCGGCGGCGCCTCATCATGTGTCGGTCTACCCGCTCACGCTCGAGGAGGGCACGCCACTCTATCGCATGGCGTGCCGTGACGAGTCGCTCGAGCCTGACGAGGATTTTCAGGCTTCGTGCATGGACGCGGCGCGTGAGCGCCTGGGTGCGGCCGGCTATCGTCCGTATGAGGTGGCAAGCTACGCGCTCGACGGCCATGAGTGCGCCCATAACATTGCCTACTGGACCGGACAGGGCTACCTGGGCCTGGGTCGTTCTGCCGCGGGCATGCTCGACGACGAGGATTTCGACCGTCTTGCAGGTTTGTTCCCCGGCGTGTCTTCTCGAGGCGATGCGTACCGCGTGCGTCTGGTGCAACGTGACGATGACGCGACGGCGTTCGAGGCCGAATATCTGTCGCAGCGTGAGGCGGTCGCCGAAGACTTGATGCTCGCTTGTCGCATGACGCGCGGTGTTGCGTCCGACCTGTTGGCTCGTGCAGCTTGCGTCATCCCAACGGGCGAGTTGGCAGCTGCCTGCGATCGCGCGCTCGAATTGGGTCTTGCCACTTGGGTGCCCGAGACGCTCTGGGGTCATGAGGGACCTTTCACTACGGCAGATGTCGTCGCGGGCCATGTTCGAGCTCGTCTGGCGCCGACCCATCTGGGCTGGCTCGATGGAAATGTTCTGTTCGAGCTGTTTTGGGATCTAGCTTAGGCCGCTCGGGTAGAATTACCGGAATATATACGCTGCTGTGAGCAGGAGGTTGCCGCGCATGGCGACGATGAACGAAAAAGATTACTACGAGATTCTGGGTGTCTCCAAGGACGCCACCTCGCGTGATATTCAAAAGGCCTTCCAGCAAAAGGCCCGTAAGCTCCATCCGGACGTCAATAAAGAGCCGGATGCCGAGGAAAAGTTTAAAGAGGTTTCCGAGGCTTACGCCGTGCTTTCGGATGAGCAAAAACGTGCGCGCTACGACGCCATGCGTTCTGGCAATCCCTTTGCCGGTGCTCCTACGGCTTCGCCCTATGGTGGCGGCTACGCCGGCAGCACGGGCTATGGCAATCCCTTTGAGGGCGGCTTTCCCTTTGGTGGCGCCTGGGGCCAGCAGCGTCGCGGCCAGGCTGCCTACAATCCCGAGAACGGCGCCAACGTGGTCGTCGATATCAAACTCGACGCCAAGGAGGCCAAGGGCGGTGCCCGCAAGACCGTCCGCTACACGCGCTTCGATACCTGTGGTCACTGCGGCGGCTCGGGCTCTGTTTCGTCCGAGCATGCACATACCTGCCCGAGCTGCGGTGGCCGCGGCCACATCGACGTCGACCTGTCCTTCCTGTTTGGTGCGGGCACGTTCCAGTCGGTCTGCCCCGAGTGCGGCGGTTCCGGTAAGGTCGTGGCCGACCCCTGCCCCGATTGCGGTGGCAGCGGTCGTACTCGCGTAACCTCCGAGCAGACGATTGAGTTTCCTGCCTGCAAGCACGATGGCGAAGAGGTCCGCATTGGCGGCATGGGCCATGCTGGCACTAACGGTGCCGCGGGCGGCGACCTGGTCGGCCGCGCCCATGTTGAGGCCGAGCGCTTGGAAGGCAAGGCCCGTACTGGCTTTTACCTGATGGGCATTGTGGCGCCGTTTTTGGTGCTGTCGGCCATCTCGGGCGTGTTTTCGGCCTTTGCCGTGATGTGCTTTATTCCGTTTACCATGGGCCTGTTCATGGTGCTTTCGGACGGTGTGCTTCATCGCAGCCTGCTGTGGTGGAAGCGCGGTGCGATGCAGTTTGCCAACGGTTTTGCCAACGGCTTCATGTTCGCGCTCGTGTCGGTTTGGTTCGCGAGCTGCTCGCAACGGGCCATGCTTTCGCCGTATCAAATGCAATAACATCAAACCCTCTGTTTGCGGTCGGCCCAGCTTGGGTATAGGACGCACTGTGACAATAATGAAAGTCGGAAGGATTCGGTCGTGTCGGAAAATAGGGATTACTACGAGGTGCTTGGCGTCGACAGGGATGCCGACGCGCGGACGATTAAGCGTGCGTTTCTAAAGAAGGCCCGTACCGTACATCCGGATGTTTCGGACGATCCCGAGGCCGAGGCCAAGTTCAAAGAACTCAACGAGGCCTATTCCGTTCTTTCCGATGAGCAGAAGCGTGCTAACTACGACCGTTACGGCACTGCCGACGGCCCTGGTGGTTCGGGCTACGTCGATATCAACGATATCTTTGGTGGCATGGGCATGGACGACTTGTTCTCGTCGTTCTTTGGCGGTGGCGCCGGCGGTGGCGCCCGCGGCCGTCGTGAGCGTCGTCGCGGACGTGACATGGCCATCTCGCTTTCGGTGACGCTCGAGGAGGCGGCGCTCGGCTGCAAAAAGACGATCAGCTATGACCGCCTTGCCCCCTGCGAGGATTGCAACGGCACCGGTAGGGCCGAGGGTGCACAGGAAAAGCAGTGCAGCCGCTGCCACGGTACGGGCTACGTCACGACGGTCCAGCGATCGTTTTTGGGCCAGGTTCAGTCTTCCTCGCCTTGCCCCGACTGCCACGGCGAGGGCACGGTCATCGACCATCCCTGCGAGACCTGCGACGGTCAGGGCCGCACGCCTTCGCACGAAAAGATCGACATCGATATTCCCGCCGGCGTTTCGACCGGTCGCCAGCTGCGTGTGAGCGGCTTTGGCGAGGCCGGCCTTCGCGGCGAGCCTTCGGGCGACCTGATTGTCAACGTGCGCGTCGCCGACCATGAGCGCTTTAAGCGCAACGGTGATGACCTGTACCTGGTGAGCGATATCTCGATTGCGCAGGCTGCGCTCGGCTGCGAGATCGAGGTCGAGGGCATTATGCCCGACGAGGTCGTTAAGGTGACGGTTCCCGCCGGCGCCCAGTACGGCGACACCGTGAGCGTCAATAATTACGGCATGCCGCGCATTGGCGGTGGCGGTTCGCGTGGCCGCCTGATCGTGCAACTGCGCGTGGTCGTTCCCACCAATCTTTCCAATAAGCAACGCGAGCTGCTCCGTGCTTTTGCCGATGAGATGGGCGATGACGTCGCTTCTGGTAAGAAGTCGGTGACCGACCGTATCAAGAGTGCCCTCGACGATATCCTCGATTAAGGAGCCCGCGTGCTCGCACCCCATATTTCCGTCGTCAACCTCGGCTGTCGTGTCAACCGGGTTGAGTCTGACCGTATCACTGCCGATCTTATGCGCCTGGGCTTTGCTATGGTGGAGCCCCACGATGCCGATCTGATCGTCATTAACACCTGTGCCGTTACGGGCGAGGCCGAGGCCAAGACCCGTAAGGCCGTCCGTCATGCGCTGGCCCATCCAAACGAGCCCTATGTGGTCGTGACCGGATGCGTGGTCAATTTGCATCCCGAGGAGCTGTTGGAGCTTTCGGATCGCGTGATTGCCGAGCCGTCTAAGATCAATGTCGCCGAACGTGTCTGCG
The DNA here is from genome assembly GCA_934654765.1 of uncultured Collinsella sp. Classification (GTDB taxonomy): domain Bacteria; phylum Actinomycetota; class Coriobacteriia; order Coriobacteriales; family Coriobacteriaceae; genus Collinsella. The sequence goes on from CAKUGX010000047.1 coordinate 5,282, forward strand.
AGGTGCTGGGCGTTGAGTCCGATAGCGTTCCCGCCTGCAGCGATGGTGACGTGGTCGATGCGCTCGGTCGTTCGCGGCTGGGCGTGAAGATCCAGGATGGCTGCAACCACCGCTGCACCTATTGCATCGTGTGGAAGGCCCGCGGCCCCGAGCGTTCCGTGCCCGTCGAGTCCGTTCTCGAACAGGTGCGCGAAGCCCAGGAGGCCGGCGTGCCCGAGGTGGTGCTGACCGGTGTGAACCTGGGTGCCTACGATGGCAAGAGCGCGACCGACGAGCATGTCGAAATCGATGAGCTGCTCGAGGCCATCATGGAGCGCACGACTATTGCGCATGTGCGCATTTCCTCGGTCGAACCCATGGATATCTCTGAGCGCCTGCTTAAGGTTATGGCGCGCTATCCGCAGCGTATCGCCCCGTTTTTGCACCTGCCTGTGCAGTCCGGCTGTACGGCGACGCTGCATCGCATGGGTCGTCCCTATAGTGCGGAGGCCTTTGAGGACACGGTGCGTATGATTCGCGCCATCCTGCCGCAGGCGTCTCTTTCGTGCGATGTCATCGTCGGTTTTCCTGGTGAGACGGACGAGGAGTTCGAGGAGTCGCTGGCGCTGTGCCGCCGTGTGGGTTTCTCGCGTATGCACGTGTTCCGCTACAGCAAGCGTCCCGGTACCCTTGCTGCCGACATGCCCGACCAGGTGCCGCCCGAGGTTATGGCCGAGCGCAGCCGTCGTATGCGAGACACGGCGCAGGAGCTCGCTATTGCCGATGCTCGTCGTCGCGTGGGCACTGTCGAGCGTGCCGTGCTCGAGTATGGTGACAACCTAACGCTCGGTTCGTTCCATCATGCCCGTCTTGACGATACCTGTGGACTTACAGCCCCGTGCCTGCTCGATGTTGCTATCATCGGAGTCGATGATTCCGGCTTGGTCCATGCGCGCAGGGAGGTCCATGGAAGCCTCGAAGATTAGACTTACCGTTCCCGAGGGAATTGATCCCTCGCGCGTTTTGGGCGCCGGCGACGGCGTCCTTCGTGCGCTCGAGAGTTTGGTTCGCGCTCACGTGGTCGCCCGTGGCGATAGCATCGCCGTGAGCGGTGACCCGGACGAGGTCGAACTCGTGGCGCGTTTTTTCGAACATGCTTTCCGCGAGGCGGCCGCCGGGCGCACGCTGTCTGCCGACGATGTCTCTCGCTGCCTGGCCGTCTTGCGCGACGGTAAGCACGAGGCTACGTCGCTTCGCGATGACGTGTTGCTTTCGTATCGCGGCCGCGTCATTCGCCCCAAGACGCTCGGGCAAAAGCGCTATGTGGATGCCATCCGCTCGCATACCATCACGTTTGGCCTGGGTCCAGCCGGTACCGGTAAGACTTATCTGGCCATGGCTATGGCCGTTGCCGCGCTCAAGCGCCACGAGGTGGGCCGTCTGATCTTGACGCGTCCGGTTGTCGAGGCGGGGGAGAACCTGGGCTTTTTGCCCGGCACCCTCGAGGAAAAGATCGATCCGTACATGCGTCCGCTCTACGACGCCCTTTTTGACAGGATTGATCGCGAGCGAACCGATGAGCTTATGGAGCGCGGCGTGATCGAGATCGCCCCGCTTGCCTATATGCGCGGTCGTACGCTGAGCGATGCTTTCGTGGTGCTCGACGAGGCGCAAAATACCACGCCCGAGCAGATGAAGATGTTCCTGACACGCCTTGGATTCAACTCCAAGTTCGTGATTACCGGCGACCTCAGCCAGCGCGACCTGGTGGGTCGTCGTGGTGGCTTGGCGGATGTCGAGAAGATTTTGGGCCGTGTCGACGATGTGGCGTTTGCACACCTGGAGCGCGCCGATGTGGTGCGCCATGCCCTGGTGGGTCGTATCGTCGAGGCATACGATGCTTATGATGACGTGCGCGAGCAGCGCTCGCGCGACCGAAAGGAGTCCCGTTGAGTGTATTGATCAGCAACGATGCCGAGCTCGATACGCTGCTCGACGCGCAGGAGGTGGAGCACATCTGCGAGGTTGTGCTTGCCGCCGAGGGCGTTGAACGTGAAGTCGAGATTTCCCTTTCGTATGTCGACGAGGACGAGATGCACGAGCTCAACCACGAGTGGCGTGGCATCGACCGCACCACCGATGTGCTCTCGTTTGAATGCGACTCGGCCTTTGACGAGGATATTCCCGCCGACGAGACGCTCGAGCTCGGCGATATCATCTTGGCCCCGCAGGTCATTGCCCGTCAGGCCTCCGGCTTTGGCAATAGCCCTGCCGACGAGTGCCGCCTGATGCTCGTACACGGCATGCTGCACCTGCTGGGGTATGACCATATCGAGGACGACGAGGCCGAGGTCATGGAGGCCCGCGAGGACGCTATCCTGCGCGATCTGGCGCTCGAGCGCGGCGAGGACCCCAAACTCGTTCACGTCGGCCCCATCACCAATCATGCCCACGACTAGGAGCCGTTTATGATTCCCGGATCGAACAAGGACCATCCGTCCTTTTTAAAGTCGTTCTCCTACGCCATGGAGGGCTTCGTCACCGCCGTCAAGACCGAGCGCAACATTAAGGTCATGCTTGTAGCGGGCGTGTGCACCGTCATTGCCGGCTGCATCGTGGGGCTCGACATTGCCGAGTGGGCCACGATTATCATCTGCTGCGGCTTGGTGATTCACGGCGAGCTGTGCAATACCGCCATGGAGGCCATTGTCGATCTGGCGACCCAGGAGCTCCATCCGCTGGCAAAACGCGCCAAGGACATCGCCGCCGCCTCGGTATACGTACTTTCAATCACCGCCGCGATTGTGGGCTTGCTGGTATTTGCCCACGCGCTCGGCTTTATTTAGAAAGGGATTCCCATGTCCGACAATATGCAGCCTACCGATGAGATTCTGGACAACGAGTCCCTGGACGCGATGGATGCCGAAGGCATCGAGGGTGTCGAGGAGCGCGACCCGTTTGAGGGCATGAGCGACGAGGAACTCGACGCCCTGTGCGACGAGGACGACAGCCTCGCGGGCTTTGGCGACGTTGAGCCCGGTTTCCGCAGTGGCTTCGTGGCCTTGGTCGGCCGCCCCAACGCCGGTAAGTCAACGCTGCTCAACGCCTGCTATGGCAAAAAGGTCGCCATCACCTCGCCGGTGGCCCAGACGACCCGCCGCCGCATGCGCGCCGTCGTCAACCGCCCCGGCTACCAGCTGGTCTTTGTCGATACCCCGGGTATCCACAAGCCCAAGGACGGTCTAGGGTCCGAGCTCAACAAGAGCGCGCTGTTCGAGCTGAACGATGTCGATGTTGTCGCGTTTTTGATTGATGCCACCAAACCGATCGGCAGGGGAGACGCCTGGGTTGCCGAGCGCGTCAAGAATGCCCGTTCCAAGAAGGTCCTGGTGCTCACCAAGGCCGATGAGGCCGACCCCGCACAGGTCATGGAGCAGCTTAAGGCCGCCCACGAGCTTATGGAATATGACGACGAGATCGTGACGTCGTCGGTCAAGAACTTTAACGTCGATGCCTTCATCGAGACCGTTGCGCACTTTTTGCCCGAGGGTCCGCGTTGGTTCCCCGAGGACATGGGTACCGACGCTTCCGATGAGACGCTCGTTGCCGAGTTCGTGCGCGAGAAGGTTTTGCGCCGCACTCGCGATGAGATCCCGCACTCTGTCGGCGTGATCTGCGATGCGCTTGAGCAGACCAAGAAGGTGCTGCGCGTGCACGCCACCATTTACGTCGAGCGCGAGGGCCAAAAAGGCATCATCATCGGCAAGGGCGGCGAGATGATCAAGCATATCGGTATCGACGCCCGTCGCGATCTTGAGCGCATCTTTGGCACGCAGGTCTTTTTGGAGCTGGACGTGAAGGTCAAGGCCGGCTGGCGTGACGACGAGGCCCAGATTCGCCGCTTTGGCTACAATGCCGAGGACTAAGGGCGCGCGGCGCGCATGGCAGGCTCCCGGACATATCGCACAAAGGTACTCGTCCTCGATAAGACCAAGCTCAAAGAGACCGACCTGATTCTGACGATGCTTGACGAGCGGGGTCGGCAGGTTCGTGCCGTGGCAAAGGGCGCGCGCAAACCCGGCGGGCGCTTGGCGGCGCGCTGCGAGCTGTTCTGCACCGTCGATATGCTGCTCGCGCATGGTCGGTCGCTCGACGTGGTTTCTCAGGCCGAGCTCATGGAGGCGCCGCTCGGCGCCGCGCCCGATTACGAGACGACTTGCGCCGCAAGCGCGATTGCCGAGGTGGCGCGCGTGTGCTCGTTTGAGGACGCTGAGGACCCGTTTACCTTTGCCATCACGCAGCGGGCGCTTGCTCTGGTGAGCAGCGGGCTCGACACGGCGCATATGGACCTGCTCGTGGCGGCCTTTGTCTTTAAACTGCTGTCGCACGTTGGCTACCGACCCGATTTTTCGGCCTGCGTGCTGTGCGGAGACCCGATGCTGTCGTATTTTTCGCCCCAGGCGGGCGGCCTCATGTGCGGGTCGTGCGCGTCGAGCGTTCCGGGCGCCGAGTTGGTTTCAACCGGCGAGGTTGCATGGCTGCGCGCCCTCATGTCCATGACGTTCGATGCACTCATGGCCGAGCGAATCGACCCGCATACGGCGGCGTTCTTGCTTGGGCTTTCGCATGTATGGGCGGCGACGCACACCGATCAGCGCCTCCGTGCGATGGAATTCATGTTGGGTCGGTGATGATGCGCAGGCGCGGGCTGCTTGTGGTAACATACCGACCTGTTGGTACCTCGACCTTGGATGCTCGCTCCACCGGCGGCTTCCCAGTCCGAGGCGAATAGCGTCGCCCGCGGGCGACAAGAAACGAAAGGTGAAACAATGACTGTTTCCAAAGAGCGCAAGGCAGAGCTGACTGCTCAGTTCGGTAACACCCCGGTCGACACTGGCAACCCCAAGGTTCAGGTCGCCATCCTGACCGAGCGCATCAAGGAGCTGACCGAGCACATGAAGTCCCACCAGAAGGACTTCCACACCCGTCGTGGCCTGCTCATGCTCGTCGGCCGCCGTCGTCGTCTTCTCTCCTACATCAAGAAGAACGACATCGTCGAGTACCGTGAGCTCATCAAGGCTCTGGGCATCCGCGACAACATCCAGTAGGATTTGTACATGCTAAGAGCGTCCTGCGCAGCGGGGCGCTCTTTTTGTGTAAGGGCGCGAACAATCACGCTCTGAAGCGTGGCGGGGGCAGGGGGCCCGCGTCACATGAGAAGCCTGCAGGCAAGGGGCCTGTGGGGTAAAGGAGAACAATGACACTCGTATCCAAGACCTTTGAGCTGTACGGCAAGACCTACACCTTTGAGTCGGGCGAGCTTGCCAAGCAGGCCACCGGCGCCTGCCTGGTCAAGCAGGGCGACACCACGATGCTCGACACCGTGGTCGTCTCCAAGGAGCGCAAGAACTACGACTTTTTCCCGCTGACCGTCGACTTCAACGAGAAGATGTACGCAGCCGGCCGCATCCCGGGTGGTTACCTCAAGCGAGAGGGCCGTCCCAGCGAGAAGGCCACGCTCACCGCGCGCATGATCGACCGTCCGATTCGCCCGAGCTTCCCGGACGGCTTCCGCAACGAGGTGCACATCGTCGCTACCTCGCTCGTCGCCGACCAGGTCAATCCCTTTGACGTCATCAACGTCATGGGTGCTTCCCTGGCCATGACGCTCGGCGGCGTGCCCTTCGAGGGCCCGCTTGCCTGCGTGCGCATCGGCCGCAACGTGGAGACCGGCGAGTTTATCGTCAACCCCACCTACGAGGAGCGCGAGAACTCCGATCTGGACCTGGAGCTGGGCGGCTCTGCCGACTTCATTTCGATGGTCGAGGCCGGCGCCGAGGAGATCTCCGAGGACGATATGCTCGCCGCCATGAAGTTTGGCCAGGAGGCCCTTGCTGCTTTCTGCCAGGCTCAGGACGAGTTCGTCGCCGAGTGGGAGCAGGTCAACGGCCCCATCGTCAAGAAGGAGTACCCGCTCGACCAGCCCGTCGAGGAGGTCCAGGAGCGTATCTTTGCCCACTACGACGAGATGGCTGCCGCCCTTCGCGACGCTGACAAGCTCTCTCGTATCGGTAAGGTCGAGGCTCTGAAGGAGTCCATCCGCGCCGAGTTCACCGAGGAGGAGCAGGCCGCTTGGGAGCGCGAGATCCCCGTGGCGCTCAAGAAGCTCGAGAAGAAGGCCATGCGCACCATGGTCGTCGAGACTGGTGAGCGCGTCGATGGCCGTGCCGCCGATGAGATCCGTCCCATCATGGTGAAGGACAACTACCTGCCGCTCGTTCACGGCTCCGGCCTGTTCCAGCGTGGCCAGACCCAGGTGCTCTCTGTCCTGTCGCTCGGCATGCTCAACGAGGGCCAGCGTTTGGATACCATCGAGCCCACCGAGGGCAAGCGCTACATGCACCACTACAACTTCCCGCCGTTCTGCACCGGCGAGACCGGCCGCATGGGCAGCCCCAAGCGCCGCGAGATTGGCCACGGTAACCTGGCCGAGCGCGCTCTGCTTCCGGTGCTCCCCGACGAGAACGAGTTCCCTTACGCCATCCGCGTCGTTTCCGAGGTCATGGAGTCCAACGGCTCCTCTTCGATGGCTTCGACTTGCGGTTCCACGCTCGCCCTTATGGACGGCGGCGTGCCCATTAAGCGCCCCGTCTCCGGCGTTGCCATGGGCCTCATTCAGGAGGAGGGCAAGACCGTCGTCCTCACCGACATCCAGGGTCTCGAGGACTTCCTCGGCGACATGGACTTTAAGGTCACCGGCACCACCGAGGGCATCACCGCCCTGCAGATGGACAACAAGGCCACCGGCCTCACCTTCGACATCCTGGCCCGCGCTCTGCAGCAGGCCAAGGAGGGTCGCGCCTTCATCCTGCAGAAGATGCTCGATGTGATCCCCGAGCCGCGCCACACCACGCGCAGCACCGCTCCGCGCATCGTTTCCATCCAGGTTCCGACCGACAAGATCCGTGACGTCATCGGTTCCGGCGGTAAGGTCATCCGCGGTATCCAGGACGAGACCGGCGCCTCGGTCGACATCCAGGAGGACGGTACCGTCTTTGTCGGCGGCACCGGCGAGTCCGTCGACCAGGCCGTCGAGCGTATCAAGCTCATCATCAAGGTTCCCGAGCCGGGCGAGGAGTACACCGGTCGTGTGGTCTCCATCCAGCCCTTCGGCGCCTTCGTCAACCTGCTGCCCGGTAAGGACGGCCTGCTGCACATCTCCCGCGTCGCCAAGGGCCGCGTGGAGAAGGTCGAGGACGTCCTCAACGTGGGCGACGAGGTCAAGGTCGTCGTCATCGAGGTCGACGATCGTGGCAAGATCTCGCTCGATCGTCTTGACAAGCCCGAGGCCCCGGCTCGCGCCGAGGGTTCCTCCGAGGGTGACGGCGAGCACTTCCAGCGCCGTGAGCGTCCGCGTCGCGAGCGCTCTGAGCGCAGCGACCGTCCGCGCCGTCCCGGTGACAACGGAGGCCGCAAGCCCCGCCGTCACCACGACGCCGAGTAACAGCAACACATAAGCAGCTCAACAAGGGCGACTCCACCTGGAGTCGCCCTTTTGCTATTCCCGGCGGGGTCCGCGGGTAAAGTTTCCTGCTCTACAGTCCTGCTCACGACGGAGGCCACATTAAGTGGCCTCCTGTT
>CAKUGX010000048.1 GCA_934654765.1 uncultured Collinsella sp.
GTAAGCGGCTTGTCCCCCGCCTCGGCCGACGTGGTCAGCGTATACGTGATCGTCGTCGTCTCGCCAGCATGCAGGTCAACGGTGCCCGAATAGAAGGGAATTCCATGCCACGTAGCGGCGCCAAGACCAAACTGAGTGCCCTCAACCGTAAGGTCACTGATGTTGCCGCCCGTCGGGGCAAACAACGAGACATTCAGACGCTCGTCGTCGCGCGCGGCATCGGGCGCGCTCGCCGCGACGTAATCGGGCAGCTTGCCTGCCTCCTCCTGTGTCATGATGTTCGTCAGGGTAACGGTGATGCGATACGAGCACGTGCCGTCGCCGTTCTTGACGCCCTGGCCAATCTGCGTATCGGCGTTCAGGTACCAATCGAGCTTGGAGAAGCTCAGGTTGTTAAAGTAAACGCCGGCAACGGGATCGGCACTCGGATCATCCGGATCGGGTAGCGAAGCGTCAATGCCCGTCTCTTTGATGGCATTCTGCTCATCATCGTTTCTCATCCAAGCAATCAGACGGCCCTCTTCGGCACCGCGCTCGAATGCACCGACAAGCTTTGTAACGTCGACGTCACCGATGCCACCGAGAATCTTGTCGAAGGCGGCGCTGGCAACAGCCGCAAAGATGCCGTCCGATTCCTCGACCGGATAGTTCCAATACACATCGTGCATGAGAACCTTCGCCGCGTTGGTACCGTCGACGACCGTACCATCGGGCAGCGAGACATTACCGACAAGGCCCAGCAGGTACTGCAAGAACACAGGATCGATGCCGACGACGCCATCAACGTCCTGCCCATATTGGGACTTCCACAGCGCGGCGACACGCTGCGAGTTGCGGGGCCAATCGGGCGAATAGGTATTGCCCGAGTTGTACAGGTTACTGTGGTTGCCGAACAGCGCCTCATCCTCTTCGTCGACGCTCTCGACTGCCTCATCCTCGCTGAGTCCAATGCGGGGAACAAACTCGCCGATCGACATCTGGCCATCGGTAACCGAAATCAGACCCTGCGAGCCGCCAAAGCCGCCGCAGGCACGAATCTCAACATTGTTCATGGCATACACGAGGTAGTTGCGCGTCTGGCCGTTGGCGCCGAGCATCTGCGGGAGGACGGGGGCGACTTTCTCCGCCGCATCGACCGCGCCGTTGAGGGTGGCAAAGCCGTCCTTGGCCTTATCAACCAGCTCGGTCACCTGAGAAATATGCGTATCGCCAATACCCTGGATCTTCTCGTTGGCGCTCTTGAACACCTTCGAGCTGCTGGAAAGCGAATCGGCGACCGCCTGCAGCGCAGACACGTTAATCATGCCGTCCTGGAACAGCTTGCCGGGCGTGGCCTGCGAAAGGTTGTCGGCCATGGGAACCAGTGCATTGCTCGAAACATCGGACAGGGCGTCGATCATGGTACGGGCCGCGTTGATGTCGCTGCCGTACACCGGAATAAACGAAGCCGCCGTCCACAGCGGGCTCGAGGTCTCCGCCTTCATGCTATTGCAGAGCTCGTCGATCTTCTTAGCATCGTCGGGCAGCGTCGAAAAATCGCCCGACGTGACCTTATCCTTAAGGCCGCCGACAATCTCGACAGCCTCCTTCGCTTCGCTCTTTACGGTCTTTGCCGAGTTAAGCAGCATAAAGCCACTCGCACCAAGCGCAACGAGAAGCACCGCGACAACGGCGGCGACAACGGCGCCGGTGTGACGCTTCTTGCGCTCGCCCTTGCGATGACGATGACGGACCAGACCGTCCGAGGTTGAGCTCGACGAAGCGTCGTTGCCATAGTTCAGGCCAAAATCGTAATAATCTTCCTTGGAACCGGAGCCCTTAAACTCGGCACCGCTATCATCCAGGCGGGCAAACGTGCCAGTCTCGGAGGCACCCGTATAGATCGTACCAAGGTTGCCCGTAAGCCCCGCGCCACCGGCAGAGGGAATATTGTTGGCGGCATTGCCGGCATTAATGTTGCCGGCGGCATTCGCGGCGTTAGCAGTGCCTGCGGTGTTCGCAGGTGTCGAAGGAGCCCCGCTCGGCTGCGACGTGGGGGTCGCGCCGCCCGCAAAGACATTCCCTCTTGCTCGACCGGTCTTTTTGGCCTTCTGAGACTGCTCATACAGAGCGGTAAACATCGCCGTCTCACCCGGGGACGTGCGCTTACCGGCACTGTTCTGACCAGCTCCGCTCGGCATGCCGGCTTTTCCAGTCCCGTTCGAACGCGGCGGAACCGCAGGACGGCCGCTGTCGCTGCCCTTAAAGTGATTACCAGCCATAAAGAAATCCTCGCAATTGAGTCGCAATGAAAAAGTCCATAACGTTACTAGTTTATGGCATATTGGGCATCGACAGCTAAACTCCAGACACGGATATCAATTGGCGAAAATGTGGCGCAACACCTTATCTGTCTTGGCGGCGCCAGCTACACCGTAAGGAACATCATCACGATGATCATGGCAAAGCCGATAAGGTCGGTCGGCAAAAATACCGTGCCCAGCATAACGGCACTAGTGATAGTCGCCGAAACCGGCTCCACGGTTCCGATGAGGCTCGCACGCACCGAGCCGATGTCCTTAACGCCCTGCATATAAAGCATGTAGGCAAAAAACGAACCGATGACCACGAACACCGCGAGCGCCTCGATACCGGCAGCGTCGAGCGCAGGCATATGCGCCCAGGGCTGTACGAAGATGCACGAGACCACACCCGCCGTGAGCATAGCCGAACCCGTGACGATGGAGCTGCCGTATTCGGGCAGAATCTTAGCGGGGATCACTGCCATGCAGGTGGCGCTGACCGCACACATAAGGCCCGCGATCAGGCCGAGCGGCGAGATGCTCAGGCTGGTGGGGTCCCCGCCGGTAGCGATCAAAAACGTACCGCCCAGAGCCAGGCCAATGCCGATAACCTCGCGCGGACGCGGCATACGGCGATCGATGACGCAGGTGTATCCCATGATGATGACCAGCTGCAGGCATTGGAGCACCGTCGCGGTTCCGGCGTTGGTCAGGCGCACGGCCGAAAGATAGCAAAACTGATTGAACAGCAAGCCAAAGGCGGTAAAGAGCAGCAGCTGCTTGCGGTCGGCAGGCGTGGTCCACAGCTTGACCAGGCGCGCACGATCGCGCGCGACGACCACGACCATAAACAGCAGGCCGGCGAGAATCTGACGTACGCTCATGAGCCACAGGGTATCGACGTGGTAGGTATCGAACAGAAAGCTCGCGCTGGTACCCGAGAAGCCCCAAAACGAACCACCCACCAGCGTGGCCAGAACGCCCGTGATCATCTTGCGCGTCGAGGCGCTGTTAAGGCGGTCGCGCCACGCGCGACGGGTGTTGCGGCTGAGCTCGTCGGTGCCCTCGGGCACATCAATGTTCGATATATCGGTCATCGGCACCGAAGCCCCTGCGCCTTCGACCTGCTCGACACACTCTTTGCTCATTCCACTCCCCCGAAACAGTCTGGAAGCAATTCGGCTTACCTTACCACGGCGAAGGCACCAGCCGAAGGCTTGTCCGCTTATCGGTAGGACAATTCCGCAGGCGTCTTTCCATAGCTCGACACCGCAACGGCCTTGCATTATGCGACAGCCAAATCGCGGCAGCAGGCTCTTTTGAAATGGATATGACAAGACCCCCGAATTCCACAATGTAAGCGATTTTTAAAAATGTTCTTGCCACCGAGTTCAGGCTCCGTTATATTATCCCTTGCGCACTTGCGCACCCTTGATCGGGCGTTTAGCTCAGGGGGAGAGCGCTTCCCTGACACGGAAGAGGTCAGAAGTTCAAATCTTCTAACGCCCACCAAATGTTCGCAGCTCAGAGGCTATGTTCTCTGGGCTGTTTTGTTTTATGTCGCCAAATCCGCTGGCAACTCCAACCGTCATCGCAACGTAACATCAATTCACCTGACGAATGGCTGCCAAACAAATTCAATACCCCAACATCAACAATAGCCAGGCACAAAACTGCGCCGCAAGCTGCTCCAACCGCCCAACTGGCCAAAAGCCGACCATCTACTTACCAATCTATCCATCGGCATAACCAATCAATCCGCACCGCAACTTCTCAGCAAAACGCCGCGATGTCTGCGCCCTGCGGTATCCTTGAGCCACTTGCACCTGCAGCACCAAGGAGCCGCCATGCGCACCGAGCTCGATGTTCCCTTTTCGCACAAAGAAGAAGCCAAGGCACTGGGCGCCAAATGGGACCGGACAAAGAAGATCTGGTATGTACCCAGCGGCATCAACCCCGAGCCCTTTGCCGAGTGGCTGCCCGGCGTTGACCGATCCGACCCCTCAGCGCCGTATATATATCTAGTACTGGGCAAGCGCGAGTGCTGGAAGTGTCACAAAGAGACCTCGGTCGCGGCCTTCGGCATTCCCTATCGAACCGATGACGGCAAGGGCATCGCCATCGCGCACGCGCCCAACGAAGCCGGGCACATTACCATCGACACGGCCAATGCCAACGCGCTCGCCATTGTTCCCGCTCTTGGCTGCGTCCCGGGCGAGATCCGCGACTATCTTTCTAAGCGCTGTGGCTACAAACCCGTAGGCGCACGAGCCTCCAAAGCCCCGTCGCTCGGCAACACGTGCACCAGTTGCGACGCGCTGCAAGGCAGCCGCTATCTGTTCGAAGAACCCACGTCCCCGTTTGCCCTCACCGCCATCAACAAGCTGCCGGCACTGGAGTTTGTGCGCATCGAAGTTGCCGGCGTCTTCGGCGTCCCGGCCACACGCACCGACTTTGACCAGGCACTCTTTACCTGGGCACGCGACCATCACGCCGAGTTCCACAAGCAGCTCGGTGAGGGGATTTATTTATAGGGACAGAGATGCCTTCACAGCCAGCTCCTCCGCATCACCTATCCCTCGTCGCCGGCGTCGTACACGATATCGAGGCCACAAACAGGGCATTTCTCCTGATACACCGGCATATGAACGCCCGTCCGTTTTCTCACTTCGTCGCTAAGTCTGTCGCGCGCATCGATGAACCGAATGTCGAGGCACGGTATTTGCGAGCCGCAGCAAGGACAGGCGACGACAAACGACCCGCAATCAACTTCTACGCTCGGAAACATTTTGTTGTCTATAAGGGCACACGGCAGTTTTCCGTACTTCCCCATCGCAATATCGCCTCGCCAGCTCACGCTCGCTCCCCTCTCGCTATACAAATCAGGAAGAGCATGCACCAGCAGGCGTGCGCGAGATTGCATCGCCGCGCGATCCGATCAAACAACACGATCGTAAAAGACCGCCAAAGCCAAATTTCGTCGTCGGTCGTACCCTGTCCGGCAAACTCAATATCGACGGGTATGTGCTTCAGATAACTCATGTCGGGCGCAAAACGAGGGTCCGGTCCGCCTTTATGAACAGGACCGTGCAGAACAAACCATCCGTTTTCGGGCTCGAACCGCTCAACAAACGCAAGGCCGAGCACCTTATAGCCCACCTCGGTTGCAAATATGACTCCGACTGGGACGCCACATTCCATGTAGTTGAGCATTTTACGGTTGTAATCCTGGTCTCGAAAACCAACGGTACCCGGCGCTTGAACCGAGTACTTAATGACCCACATACCATCGTCCAAATAGAGCGGAGGCACATCGTTGATGCTCTCGGTTTGCCGCTGGCGCGCTTGTACCCCGCTACCCCACTCCCCTGTATACTGATGTAGCACGTGTTTCATCCGGGCTTGTTGGACCGGGTCGTTCATGGGAGGGTCTTATGGCTGCTTCGAATCCGTCTAAGGGGAGCGTTTCTTCTTCGTCCATCAAGCCGGTTACGCGCAAGGCCGTGCGTTGCCAGCGCGAGGTCGCTTGGCTTGTCACGCAGGCGGCGGGCAGGCTTGTGGCGACCACTCAGAACGTCAATGCGCCTACGCCGAGCTTTGTGTTAGCGGCGGCGCTGGATTTTGTGCGCCAATTGGAGCTTGCCGCACAGGATGCCAGCGGCCACCTCGACTACCAGAATGTTATGGCGCCCGACCTGCAAACGTTCTGTCACATGGCCAAGTTGCCCGCCGCGCCCAATGCGCTTTCGGACGCAGGCTACATGTTTACGCTCTCGGGCGCGGACCTTATCCGCGACATCTATGCATACTGCAGCGAGCTCGCCGAGCACCACGTCTTTGACGCGGCAGAAGTCAAACCAGGATATGTCATCAAGCTGGTTCTTAGGCTGTTCTTGATGGACGGGTTCGGGGCCATGCCGGCGTAAGCCGAGTCTTTAGCATCACCGTCGACTGAGCAACAACCGCTTTACCTTAGTGAGCGCCAATTGAGGGTCAATTATTGGGTCGCCTCGTCCACTAACGCATTTATTCCACGCGCTCTGACAGTCGATACTTGCGGTTGCGGCTCGTCGCCGGCGCCGTGGGCTCAAGCTCGCCTTGAGCAATGAGCGCGTTGACGCGCGACCTAACCTGGGAAATTGTAAGCCCCGTGCGTTCTGCCAGCTCACGCGTCCCCAGCTCGCCGTAGTGTTTGAGTGCCGTCACAATTAAGCCCCCGCCATGATCGACCGGCTCGATCTTTGAACGGTAAAGTACTACCTTGAACCGATCGAACCCCGGGCAGAACAGGGGCTCGGCCAGACCATGCGCGCGCATGGCATCGATCATCATCGGGATGCCCGAGCCATTGCCCTCAGCCGGCGAACCTGCGCCATCCGGCAGCGGGACAATCGACATGAGTTTCACGAGCGTCGCGTTACGGCATCGGGAGCTGCCGTCAAACAAGTTCTCGCGAGTCTTTCCCCCGTAAAGGCCGCCAGGATTCGTCACCTCGACACGATCGTCAAAGACGTCGACGGCAATCGATTGTCCACAGAACCGATCCCCGTATTCTCGATGGATTACGGCGTTGGCGATTGCCTCGCGCAGAACCTCCTCGGGAATCTCCAGCGAGTCGACACGCGAGACGCCTTGGACGGTCGAGGTTCGCCGCAAATTCTTGGCGACGGCCGCGACAGCATCCGAGATCATCTCGCCCAACGTTCCCTCACAGATTGTGCGGTCCATAAACCTTAGTGGCCCCGCAGCTCCCTTTTGAGTTCCCACGTGGACAGCCACATCAATGAAGAGCTTGGGATAGAACTGCTGAGGGTAAACGCCCGCGGCAAGGAGGCCGGCCTTGGTAACATTGCCCTGGAAGTCGAGGAAATTCAGACGCTCCATCTTTGTCTTCTTGTCCGCCGCACCGCGCATTGCTCGAGGCGTCAACGAATAGGCACGCTCTATCGTGCGGTCGACCAGCGACTCGTCGAGATCGCCCACACTCGTGCCGGGCACCGCATCGCGATCGCTAGGACTCGTCCGTTCATATGACGACAGTGCCAAAACCTCGGTCGACGAAAGCGGGACATCTTTGTCATCGATGCGTTTGTAGCTGCCACCTTGAGCGCCCCGCTCTATGACATAGCAAGGCTTGCTCGACGGGTCGAGCTCCTCAATCGTGATAACGAGAACAACGGTACCCCGAAGCCCCACGCGCTCAATGGTGTATTTGGGCGGATTGGCCAGCTTTCCGCGACCGCCGGCATCGCCCATGCCCGCCACGAATTGGTTGAGCACCTTCTCGGTCTCAAAGTTTGCAACTGGGACAAAACCCGCGCGCTCGCTCACTCCGAGTACGATGATGCCGCCGGCGGTGTTTGCGAAAGCGCTGACCGTTTCCCATACGTCGCGGGAAAGCGTCGTGGCGCTCTCCTTGACCTCAACGCTAAGATCGTCCGAGCCCATGCGCCTTAAAGACTCGAGCAGACCGGTCAGTTCGTTTTCGTTCATCTGCACGTCCTTTCGCTCGGTTCTGCGAAGAATGCCGCGAATAGATTTCCTTCGTCTCTCAGTTATCTCTCGTAATTATCTCTCATCTTTCTGTTATCTCTCATATTAGAGAGGAGTGAGAGATGAAAGATAAGATGTCTGTCATCTGTTTCATTTAAACATGTTTTCGCTGGTAAAACAATCTATATTGAGACAATACCATGGTTGCCTGTCTCTTTGCAGCATTGTTATCTCTCATATTTATCTCTCATCTTTCTGTTATCTCTCGTATTAGAGACGAATGAGATATGAGAGATGTGCGGGCGGCGGATGAGCGTTGATTTTGGACGGTCGGGAAATGAGGGTGGATATTTGGACGGTTTTTGGGCGTTTTGAGGTTGATTCCGTCCGAAAATCCACTCTCATTCGATAGGCGTCCAAGTTTCCACGCTCGTGCGGTGAACGCGCGGGGCCTTTGTCCAATCCGCTGGCATCGTCTTCAGTTCGTCGCAGAGCCGCGGCCCCATATGGGTATACTCTCGGGGATTCGACTCGATTCGCCCCCGCTGGGGCGTCAAAGGAGACTGTATATGCCCACTTCTTCAACCGATCCGCGCGCCGCCGCTACCGCGCTGCTGGTACCCGGCACCACCTGCCACGGCTTTGCCGTCGAGCGCTGCGAGGCCGTGCCCGAGCTCGACTCGGACGCCTACGTGCTGCGCCACACTGCCTCGGGCGCGCGCCTGCTGTACCTGGCGTGCGACGACGAGAACAAAGCCTTCGCCATTGGCTTTAAGACGCCGCCGGCCGATTCCACCGGCGTGTTCCATATTCTTGAGCACTCGGTGCTGTGCGGGTCGGCCAAGTTTCCCGTCAAGGAGCCGTTCGTCGATCTGATCAAGAGCTCCATGCAGACGTTCCTCAACGCCATGACCTACCCCGATAAGACCATCTACCCCGTCGCCACCACCAACGAGCAGGACCTGTACAACCTGATGGATGTGTACCTGGACGCGGTGTTCAACCCGGCCATCTACACCAAACCCACCATTTTTGAGCAGGAGGGCTGGCACTACGAGCTGGACCTGCCGGAGGGCGAGGACTGCGAGGGCGACGCCGGTGAGGCCCGCGCCCAGGACCTGCACGCGGGCACGCTGCGCTATAACGGCGTGGTGTTCAACGAGATGAAGGGTGCGCTGTCCGACCCCATGAGCGTGCTGGACGACGCCGTCAACGCCGCGCTCTATCCCGACACCGCCTATGCGCACGAAAGCGGCGGCGACCCGCGCGCGATTCCCGCGCTCACCTACGAGCAGTTCCTGGACACGCACGCGCGCCACTACAACCCCTCCAACTCCTACATCACGCTCTACGGCGACCTGGACGTGGACCGCGCACTGGCCTTTTTGGACGAGCGTTATCTGTCGCAGCCGAGTGCCGCAAGCCGCCGCATGGACGCAGCCGTTGCCGCCGGCGAGGATCCGTCCGCGCTGGCGCCCAACCCGCTGGACGTGCAGGCGCCCGTGACCTGCGAGTATGAGCGCGTCGAGATGGCCACCACGCCCGAGAATGCCCTGGTGGGCCTGGGTCTGGTGCTTGGTAACGCGCTCGATCGCAAGCGCACGATCGCGGCGGATATCCTGTTCGAGGCGCTGCTGGGGTCCAACGAGGCGCCGGTTAAAAAGGCTATTCTGGCAGCAGGCCTGGGCGGCAACGTGGTGAGCTACACCGCGGCCGAGTGCCTGCAGCCCTATGAGCTCATCATGCTGCAAAATGCCCAGCCCGACGTGGCGCGCGAGCTGCGCCGCGTGTTCCAGGACGCCTGCCGCGACCTGTGCGAGCACGGCGTTCCGCGCGAGCGCCTGGAGGCCATCATCAGCAGCAACGAGTACGACCTGCGCCAGCGCGACTACGGCATCGCCGACGGCGTGGCCATTGCGTGCGACGCGCTGAGCACGTGGCTCTACGATGACGACGCCGCGACGCTGGCGCTCAAGTATGGCCCGGTGTACGAGGAGCTTCGCGGCGAGCTGGACGGCAGCTACTTTGAGGACCTGCTGTGCGAGCTGGTGCTGGAAAACGACCACATGGCACTGGTCGAGCTGGTGCCGATGGACGCCGCCGAGGGTTCGAAGGGTGCCGAGGCCACCGAGCTGGCAGCCAAGCGCGATGCCATGACCGATGCCGAGCTGGCCGACGTGGTCGAGCGCACGGCCGCGCTGCGTGCCGCGCAGGAGGCCGAGGACACGCCCGAGGCCAAGGCCACGCTGCCGCGCCTGCGCGTGTCCGACATTGGCGAGGCACGCCCCGAGCCGCCGCTCGTCGTGGACACGACCGCGCCCATCCCCTGTCTGCGCCACGACATTCCCACCAACCGCCTGGCCTACGCCATGCAATATTTCAACCTAAGCTGTGTCTCGTTTGAGGACCTACCCTACGTGACGCTGCTCTGCCGCCTGCTTAAGCAGCTGCCCACGCGCGAGCACTCGGCCGAGGAGCTCGACAACTTACTCGCCGGCAAGCTGGGCTTTTTGAGCTTTACGACCGAGGTCATGACACAGCCCGACGTGGACGGCGTGCGCCCCTACCTGCTGGTGAGCGCCGGCGCCCTGTCCGAGAAGATCGATGCACTGGCGAGTCTGCCGCGCGAGGTATGGTCGAGCACGCTTTTGGCAGATGCCGACGCCGACCGTGTGCGCGACGTGCTCACGCAGATTCGCATTGGGCTTGAGCAGGGCTTTATCAACAACGGTCACTCGGCGGCGCTCGGTCGCGCGATGAGCTACAGCTCGCCTTCGGCCGTGGTGCGCGAGCAGCTTTCGGGCGTAGACTTCTACCTGTTCCTGCGCGATCTGCTCGAACACTTTGACGAGCGCGTGGACGGGCTGCGTACCAAGCTTGCCGAGCTGGCGGAGCGCATCTTTGTGGCCGATGGCTGCATGGCGAGCTTTACCGGCAGCGATGAGGACTTTGACGCGTACTGGGATGCCGCGGGCGACCTGGGGCTTGGCGCGGGCGATGGTGCCGGCCGCGACGCGCTCGTGGTGCCGGCGCCGCGCGACCGCCACGAGGCTTTCGTGATCCCCAGCGACATCTGCTTTGCCGCGCGTGCGTGCGATCCGCGTCGCTTGGGGCTCGACGTGACAGGCGCTTGGGCAGTGGCTGCCAACGCGCTCTCCTACGACTACCTGTGGAACGAGATCCGCGTGAAGGGCGGTGCGTACGGCTGCGGATTCCGCGCAGCCGGCGAGCGCCAGACGGCGTTCTACACCTACCGCGACCCGGCGATCGATCCTTCGATTGAGCGCGTGGAGCGCGCGGGTGCATGGCTTGGCAGCTTTGAGCCCGACGAGGCCGCCTTTGAGGGCTTTATCGTGAGCTGCGTGAGCGGCATGGACGCGCCGGTGAAGCCGTACGCGCTCACCAAGCGCCGCAACACGACCTACCTGGCCGGGCTCGATCCGCATGCGCGCGAGGAGCGTCGCGCCCAGATGCTCGCCACCACGCCCGGTGAGCTGCGCTCGCTCGGCACCGACGTGACGCGCATCGCAGCCGAGTCGCCAACCTGTGTCTTTGGCGGCCGAGACGTCATCGCCAAGAGCAACGCCGGCTTTAACGTCGTCGACCTGCTGGGCTAACCACAACAAAGGTAGATTTTTGGGACATGCCTGAAAATCTACCTTTTTCTTTTGCCGCTGCTTGGGCGGAGCAGCTCAGCCCGTCCCACCAGTTTGTCTAAATCTGTAACATCTAGACGGCAATATCGGCTCCAGATGTTACAGATCGAGACGTTTCCGGATGACGCCGACCCTTTGTCTAAATCTGTAACATCTAAGTCCAATTTTGCCGAGTTACTGTTACAGATCGAGACAAACCGCCGCAGACGCCCATCACAGCACAGACCACCACAAAGGTGCCTGTCCCCTTTCTCAGTGGTGATTCGAACGCTTGTTCTATACGTACACATGTTCTATATTATGAGTGTTTGCATCGGACTTAAATTGCAACTATAATATAGTTGCAGGATGTGAGGCAGGATGACTCGGATCGACAAACTCATCGCCCAGCTGCTTGGCCGTCCTTCAACGTATAGATTTGCTGACTTTCTTAAAGTTATGGCTTCATATGGCTTTGAAATGGACAACAAAGGCAGGACATCCGGATCGCGCATTCGCTTCTACAGGCCATCGGACGGCAGAATGTTCGTGATGCACGCACCCCATCCATCTGACGAATTGACGGCGGGAACCATCCGAAACATCGTTCGATTTCTACAAGATGTCGGAGGCAGCCATGAGTAACGTTTTGGCTTACAAGGGTTATTTCGCCCCGGTCGAGTTCGATGCCGAACAGCACGTGCTGACAGGTATGGTCGCCGGCATTAGGGACGCAATTGTATTTGAAGGCTCCACGGTTGAAGAAGTGGAGCGATGCTTCCACGACGCCGTCGACGATTACCTTGAGTTTTGTGCCGAAAAGGGCAAGGAACCAGAGCGGGCTTTTAAGGGCTCATTCAATGTGAGAACAGGCTCCGAGCTTCACAAGCAGGCAGCACTGGCGGCGGCAAAGAAGGGTGAATCGCTTAACAAATTTGTGGCCGAAGCAATCGCCGCGGCGTTGTAATAGAGACGAGTCGCCATCAAAACCACTACGAGGGTGCCTGTGTTCCCTTCGTGGTGGTTTTCACTGTTTGCCCAGATAAAACCTGCCAAAATAAACCTGTCCCTTTTTGGCAGGTTTGCTAGAGGAGGTTGGGATGGACAAGGCTGAGTTGCGACGGGCGGTGATTGCCCGACGTGACGCTCTTGATTTGGATGTGCGGGCGGCGAAGTCTGCCGTTATC
>CAKUGX010000049.1 GCA_934654765.1 uncultured Collinsella sp.
GTCTTGTGGCACTCAGCGCGGACCTGCTGCTCGGACTCACGAATGATCGTGGCGGCCTCGTGGGTAACCTCGCCGCGAACCTTATCGAGCAGCTCCTTGTGAGCATCCTCGCGGGTGAGGTCGGCAATGCGCTCGAGCTCGGAGGTCTGCTTGGCGCAGAGCTCCTCAAGCTCGCGAGAGCGCTTCTCGACCTGGCCAGCCTGGCTGGACAGCTGGTGCTCACGCTGGTCGAGGGCGTCGTTGCGGCGATCGAGGGACTCCTCGCGCTGCATCACACGGTTCTCGAGCGTACGAATCTCATTCTTACGCTGCTTGTCCTCAGCCTCGGCGGCCTGCTTGTTCTTGATGATCTCTTCCTTGGCCTCGAGCAGAGCCTCTTTTTTGAGGGTCTCGGCCTGACGCTTGGCATCACCGATCAGGGACTCAGCCTGTGCGTGTGCCGACTGGATTTTTTCGTCGGCCTCGTGAAGACTACCCTGCTTGGCGGTGCGCATGTAGGCAATGGCGGCGATGGCACCCAAAACGATGCCAACGAGCGCTGCGATGATAGGCATGCTCACTCCTTTTTATGGATTCGTTACACAACAAAGCGAACCGTCCTTACGAACGGCTCGCGACATTTGAGTAATATGGGCGCAGCTTATGCGGGTCGGATACAGATAAACATATAAACAAACTCATCACAGATGAGCACATATCACAAAGCAAATGACAGTGTTAATCGTACGTTGAACCACAACAACTGTCAAATAAATGGCCCCAGCACGGCGGCTAAAACGCGGTGAACGGCAGGGCCACAAAACGCATACGCCTAAAGCGCACATTCCTCGCATTCGGCATCGAGACGTGCCTTAACGGCATCGGCGGCGATGTGATACGAGAAGCCCTTGCCCATCAAAAACCGAACCAGTTTTTCGAATCCGCGCGTCTCTGGAACACGCCGCTTGGCGAGCAGGGCTGACGCACGCGCCAAATCGTCTTCGACGGCAAAATAATCCTCGGGATAACCGGGAATGTCGTCGAGCACGACATGACGGCGCTTGAGCTCGGTCTCGATCTTACGCTGTCCCCAGCCGCGCCGCTTGCGCTCCTCGATAAAGTACGAACAAAAGCGGTTCTCATCTAGAAAGCGATACTCAGTGGCACGCTCAACAGCGAATTCTATCGCTGCCGCCCGAAAACCATATCGAGCAAGCTTGTCACGAACCTCACCCGTCGCATGGTCGCGGCGCGATAACATCTCGGTCACCATAGTAAGCGCACATTTACGCTCGATGAGCTGCACCGCATCACGAAAGTTATACCAATCGCAGGGAAGATCGGGGCGGTTTTTGACATACAGGCGCGCGACCCGCACGGGAATCCAAATGGACCGCTCAAAACCGCCCTCAAGTTCACAATCGATATGTGCGCAAGGCTTTTTGGACGCATACCCGCTCGAGAACGAGGAGGCCGCCTTCTTATCGGGAAAGACGACCGTGGCCTCGGTCACCGTATACGACATGAGCGTAACCGCTACTCGTCGTCATCATCGAGCATGGCGGAACCATCGATGGCGTAAAGCTCGTCAAACTCCTCAGGCGCAGGCTGGTCGGTCAGCTCGACCTCGGACGGAGCATCGTCATCAAACTCAAGCCCGCAGGCAAGGCGGACCTTATGCTCAATCTCGTCGGCGCAATCGGGGTGTTCGCGCAGGAACGCCTTGGCGGCCTCGCGACCGTTGCCGAGCTTGTCCTCGCCATAGGCAAACCAGGAGCCCATCTTCTTGCAGATGCCGCACTCGACAGCCATGTCCAGAATCGAGCCCTCCTTAGAGATGCCCGTACCATACATGATGTCGAACTCAGCAGAACGGAACGGAGCTGCCACCTTGTTCTTAACGACCTTGGCGCGCACGCGGTTACCGATAACCTCGTCCTTAAGCTTAATGCTGTCGATGCGGCGAATGTCGATACGCACCGAAGAGAAGAACTTAAGGGCACGGCCGCCCGTCGTGGTCTCGGGGTTGCCGAACATGACGCCGATCTTCTCACGCAGCTGGTTAATGAAGATGCACGTCGTGTTGGACTTAGACAGCGAGCCGGCGAGCTTGCGGAGCGCCTGGCTCATCAGGCGAGCTTGCAAACCGACCGTGGTATCGCCGATCTCTCCCTCGATCTCGGCACGCGGGGTCAGCGCGGCGACGGAGTCGACGACGATGGCATCGATGGCGCCGGAACGCACGAGCATGTCAACAATCTCGAGCGCCTGCTCACCCGTATCAGGCTGGGAAATCAGTACCTCGTCGATATCCACGCCGATGCGCGCGGCATACGTGGGATCGAGCGCATGCTCGGCATCGATAAATGCCACTACGCCACCCATAGCCTGGGCCTCGGCCAGGATCTCGAGCGAAAGCGTCGTCTTACCGGAGGACTCAGGACCGTAAATCTCGACGATGCGGCCGCGCGGCACACCGCCGATACCCAGAGCGGCATCGAGTGCCAGAGCGCCCGTAGGGATGGCCTCGACCTCAAGCTCGGGGCCGCCGTCACCATACCTCATGATGGAGCCTTGACCGAACTTCTTCTCGATCTCGGCCTTGGTGGTGGCGATCATCTCTTCGCGCTCTTTACCCGTCGTGCGAGCATGAACGGTACGTACGGGACCTGAATTCTTGGCCATGAATAGCCCTCCTCTTAACAACCTGCATCGATAATAAACGAACGGCTGTTCGTGGTCAACCGTTCAGGCCAATCATATGCAGGCAGTCTTTCCAAAACCCAACCAAACGCCGACCAAACACTAACCAAATGCTTGACCAAAAAGGGCCAAATAAGAACAAGAAAGGCAAGAATACACCTATGAACAGCGCAAACGCTAAATTCGTCAGGGGTCCCTATCTCCACAATTAAGGGGCCCTAAGGCCCCTTAAAACACGTCTATTCCATAGAGTTGAGCACAAGGGCAATGCGTCCCAATGCCTCCGCGACCGCATGGGCACGAACACACGAACGGTCGCCCTCATAGTGGCAGCGCACAGAGTCCACGACCGGCACTTCTCCATCAGCCGCGCGATACGCCCAGCCAATATAGAAAGTGCCAGCCGGATCGTCCTCAGTGCCGCCGCCGGGGCCGGCATAACCCGTTGCGCTCACTGCAATATCGCTCTGGTACAGCTCCAGCGAACCAGCCGCCATCTCGCGCGCGGTCTGATGCGACACCGCGGTATAGCGGTCGAGCGTCTCCTGCTCAACACCCAAAACGCGATGCTTGATCTCATCGCAGTAGGTCACAGCACCGCCACGCAGCACCGCCGAGGCGCCCGGGATATCGGCAATCGTCGAGGCGATCATACCCGCCGTCAGCGACTCAGCCGTCGAAACCGTCACGCCCCGAGCGCTCGCGCGCTCGATAATATCGCGCGCCAGCTCTTCGTTATGTGCGGAAATCTGCTCAAAAGAGTCCGTCATACCCACCAGGACCTAGACCGAAAAGACGATCTTGCGGCAGTTCCAGAAGTACTGGGCGCCCGAGATAACGGTCAAGACAACGGCAACGGCGTACAGGAAGCGCGACACCGAGTAGATGCCGAGCGTCAGCGCCACCGGGCCAAGGTGCAAGCCGGCCATCGCAAAGACGCACAGGTAACCGCAGATGGAGACCATCGTGGTCGCCGTCTTGTACTTGCCGAGCTTATCGGCCGCAACGACCACGCCGGCGGCACTCGCAACCATGCGAAGGGCGCTTACCAGCAGCTCTCGGAACAGAATGATGAACACGGACCAAACCGACACGGCGCCAAAGTCCAAGAACAGCAGCAAGGCCGAGAACACGAGTAGCTTGTCGGCGATGGGGTCCAAGAACTTACCGAAGTCGGTGATCTCGTTGCGCGAGCGCGCCAGATAACCGTCAACTTTATCGGTGCACGACAGGATGACGTACAGAATGAAGGCGGCGGCGGCGAGCGGGCCGTCGAAGGTGCTCCAATCCGTACCGGCAACGCTCGTGTGAGACAGCGCCGACGCGATCATGAACACCGGGATAAAGACGATGCGCACGCACGTCACGATGTTGGCGGGCGTCCAGACACTCGTCAGTTCCTTATTGCTCTCGTTAGCCACAACGCGCTCCTACTCCACAACATGACCGATAAGCTCATAGCAGAAGCTATCGGTAAACTCGACGGTCAGAATATCGCCCACGGATGCCTCGCTGGCGTCCAGATGCACCGCGCCATCGGAATCGGGCGCCTGGAACCAGGCATGGCCGATCAGCTCGGCGCCGTCCTCGGTCTCTTCGATACCATCGACGATCACCTGGGCGCGTTCGCCCACATGTGCGGCAGTTGCAGCAAAACCGAGCGACTCGGCCAGGTCCATGGCCTCCTGGGCGCGCTCGAGCTTGACCTCTTCGTCGACCTGACCTTCCATCTTGGCGGCCAGGCTGCCCTCCTCCTGCGAGTAGGCAAAGACGCTCGTGTAGTCAAAGCCGACGGTGTCCATAAAGTCGATAAGGTCGCGGAACTCGTCGTCGGTCTCGGTCGGGAAGCCGACCATGGCCGTGGAACGGATCACGATGCCGGGGATGCGCTCACGCAGATCGCGGAACAGGTCCTCGAGCTCCTGACGCGAACCGGAACGGCGCATGGCCTTGAGGATGCGTGCGTCGCAGTGCTGCACGGGGATATCGATATAGGGCAGCACCTCGGGCGTATCGCGAATCGTCTCGATAAGCTCGTCGGTCATGCCCTCGGGCTGCAGATAGAGCACACGGACCCAGACGTTCTGCGGACGCACGGCCTCGGCGACGGCGCGCAGCAGCTGCGCCAGATTGCGCGGCGAGCCCTCGGCGACGTCACCATCCGCAAAGTCGGTGCCCCAGATGCCCGTGTCCTGGCCGATCAGCACGATCTCTCGCACACCGCCGGCAACCAGGTCGCGCACCTCGGAGATAATGCTCTCGGCACTACGCGAGTGATAGCGGCCGCGGATGTAGGGAATCATGCAGAAGCTGCAAAAGCGGTTGCAGCCATCGGAAATCTTGACGTAGGCAACGGCACCCTCGACGGTACGCTTGACCTGAGGGATATAGGCAGCGATCTCACGCTCGACACCCAGCACGCCATCGATGACCGCCACGATGCCGTCCTCCTCGTCGGCCTTCACAAAGGCAGCAACCTCGGGCAGCTCGTCAGGCAGGTCGTCGCCATAGCGCGACGGCACACAGCCGCACATGACGATGGGGCAAGAACGAACGCCGTCCTGAACCTCGTTGGCGAGCTCGAGGGTGGTCTCGATGCTCTCGGACGTTGCGGAAGCGAGGAACGAGCATGTATTGACGATGGCGATATCGGCATCCTGCGGGTCGAATGCCTCCTCGTAGCCTGCGGCGGTCAAAAGAGAACGCATACGGTCGGTGTCAACCTCGTTCTTTGCGCACCCGAGGGTAATGTAGAGCACGGAGCCCAACGGTGTATCCATGTTGGAGAGCGGTCCTTTCGAATGATATTAGCGGTAGTTGGTGAACTGCAGCGGCTGGCCGTAGTCCTGGTCGCGCAGGAACTGGATAACGGTCTGCAACGCGTCCTTCGAAGCAGAGGAAACACGCAGCTTGTCGGCCTCGATGGTCACCTTGACCTTGAGCTTTTGGTCCTTGATGTCCTTATTGATCTTCTTGGCGGTCGCCTGGTCGATACCCTCGACGATATGGCCGAGCACGCGCACGGTGCCGCCCGATGCCGCCTGCGGAGCATCCCACGAGACAGCCTTGAGGTCGATGCCGCGCTTGATGAGCTTGGAGCTCAGGACATCGATGATCTGCTTGGAGACAAAGTCGGCCGGGGCGTTGATCGTAAAGAGTTTGTCGCCCTTCGAAAGCTCGATCGTGGCGCCGGAATCCTTCAGGTCATAGCGCTGGGAAATCTCGCGCGTGGTCTGCTGGAAGGCGTTGTCGACCTCTTGCATGTTGACCTCGGACACGACGTCGAAGCTGGAATCTTTAGCCATGATGTTTCCTTTCGCGTACGAGCGGCTTAGTAGCTATCGTACGAATAGTCGGTAGTATCGGTGGGCATCTGACCGTCAGTTGCGGTATCGGCGCCATCCGTGGACTGGGCATCGGTGCCGTCGGTGGTGTCGGTACCATCGGTGGTGTCGGCACCATCAGAACTTTCACCATTCTCGGAATCAGTCGTCTCCTTCTTGGGAACGGTGATCGTCACACGCGCCACGCCCGAGGTCTTGGTATCGTAACGGACCTTTTCGCCGTTCTTGGTAACGGTGACATCGGAAGGCTTGGACGTGGTGATCTCGATCGAGGACTCGGGCGTGTACTCCTGCTCAAAGGGGCCAGTCGCCTGGGCACCATAGACCGACTTACCGTCGACCTTGACCTCAATCCAGGCGGTCTTTCCCTTGGCAACGGAGACCTTGACCTTCGTTACCTCGTTCTCTTCCTTTTTAGCCGTCGTCTTGGTGGCATCCGAATCGGTCGACTCATCCGTCGCCTCATCGGTGTCTTCGTCCTCGTCGACCGTTTCGGTCTTCTTAGAAGACTTCTTGGTCGTCGTCTTGGTAGCAGTGGGCGTCTCGGGCGTGGTCTCGGGCGTCGAAGATGCGCAGCCGCGCAGAAGTACCACGATGAGCACGATCAGCAGCAACGCCACGGCACCGATACCGGCGTAGACGATACGCGGATCGAGCCCGTTGTTTTGAGGAGCACGGGAACCGCCGCGTCCACGACTGGAACTGCTGCGGCCGCCTCCCTGAGGCATACGACCACGATTGCTATCGGAACGGCCGCGATAGCCACCCTGGCCCTGAAGGCAGCGCTGACCCGAGCGGGGCGCAAGTTCACCGCGACCTTGATAGCCACGCTGGCCCGCACGCGGAGCCGAAGAGCGCTGGCCATACGGCTGTGGTTGAGAGCGAAGACGCGGCGTCACCTGCGTGGTGTCGGCGTCCGCATAGCCACCGCGAGAGCGTCCGGTGGAGATACCACGGTGACCGCGATCGGAATAGCCGCCGTCGCCGTAGCCGGCACGAGGGTCACGCGCCACGCCGCGGGCAGCGGGAAGTGCACGGTCCTCGGGCATCGGCGTACTGCGGAACCGGTCACGCTGTGAGCGAATCTCCTCGCCCGAACCCGTCTCGGTAATATAACCGGCCTGCTGAGGACGCTGTCCATAGCGGGTCGAACGACCGCCCTGAACCATCAGAAAGCGCCCGTTATCGACAGAGGAACGCGAATTGACGTAGCCGGCAGCGTCCTGGAAACGACCGCCCTGCTGCGACGTCTCGCGTTCGTATGCCATCAGGTCGTCAAAGTAGGCATTGACGACCTCACGCGGATTGAGGCCCAAAAAGCGAGCATAGCTCGAAATCATGCCCTGCGCATAGCCACGCGGCGGCATCGAAGCAAAATTACCGGTCTCGAAAAACTCGATGATCTGCGGCCTGATTTTGATGGTGTTGGCGACCTGCTGAATGGAAAGGCCCATCCGGCGACGCTGCTCGAGCAGCATGTCACCAAAGCGTGCAGCCATCAGAATCCTCCAAACTCACGATCTTCACGTGCCATCTCGGCGTCGACAGATTTCAGCGCGGCAAGCCCCTCCTCGTCCAACAGGACCTCGCGCGGCTTGGAACCGTCGGGCGGGCCGACGACACCCTTTTCTTCCAGCATGTCCATAATACGCCCGGCGCGCGCATAGCCAACCTTCAGACGACGTTGCAGGCCAGATGTGGAGCCCAGCTGCGATTCCACCACAATATGGGCGGCTTCCCAGATAAGCGGGTCGTCATCTTGCGGCTCGGCGACTCCGGTGCGGACAATGCCGCCGCCACCAGCCATGGACATGGAAGCGGGCGCCACGGCGGACAGAATCTCCTCGTGGTAGTCGGGCTCGCTTTGCGACTTGACGAACTCGACAATCTCGTTGATTTCGTCGTCCGAGACAAAGCAGCCCTGGATACGGCGAGGCTTGCCCCAGTCGACCTTTGAGAACAGCATGTCGCCCAAACCGGTGAGCTTTTCGGCACCCATCTGGTCGATGATGACGCGCGAGTCGATGCCCGTGGCGACGTTAAAGGCGATGCGGTTGGTGATGTTGGCCTTGATGAGGCCCGTCACCACGTTGGAGCTGGGGCGCTGCGTGGCAACGATAAGGTGAATACCGGCGGCACGGCCCAGCTGTGCAATACGCACGATCGAGGCCTCGACATCCTTACCTGCGACCATCATCAGGTCAGAGAGCTCGTCAATGATAATGACTAGATAGGGCATCTTTTGCGGCGGGTTGTCGTAATGCTCAAACTCGCCGGCGGCCTGCTTTTCGTTGTAGGTCGAGATCTTACGCACGTTGAGACGCTCGAAGACCTTCAGGCGACGCTCCATCTCGGACACGGCCCATTGCAGAGCGCTCGCGGCCTGCTTGGGCTCGGTCACCACGGGCACATAGAGATGCGGCAGACCGTTATAGCCCGCAAGCTCGACGCGCTTGGGGTCGACCATAATCAGGCGAACGTCCTCGGGAAGGGCGCGCATGAGCAAGGTCGTGATGATGGAATTGATCATCACCGACTTACCAGAACCGGTCGTACCGGCAATAAGCAGGTGGGGCATCTTGGCGAGATCGGCGACAACCGGAGTGCCCTCGGCATCGCGACCAATGGCTAGCTCGAGCGGACCGCCCTTCACATAGGGCAGAACGTCGCCCAGGTTGACGTTCTGGCGCTTGCGGTTGGGAATCTCGATGCCCACGAGCGAGGTGCCGGGGATCGGGGCAAAGATACGTACCGACTGGGCAGCGAGCGAAAGCGCGATATCGTCCTCGAGGCTCGAGATTTTGCTCACACGCTCGCCCTCGCCGGGCTGCAGCTTAAAGGTCGTCACCGTGGGGCCGGCGATCCAGCCGACCACGCGGGCACTGCGGCCAAACTCAAGCAAGGTGGATTGCAGTGACTCAGCGGTCTGCTCCAGCTCCTTGTCCGAAGACGCAGCGGAAGCCGACTGCGGGTTGGCATGCAGGATTTCGAGCGGCGGAAGCTTGAGGCCGTCCTCTTCTTCGCCCTCGTTATCTGCGGCGCCGTCGTCCACTCCCCCATCACGAGCCGCAGCCGATTCGACAGCACTCGTGGCAGGCGCATCGGCAACCTTGGGATGCTTCAGGAAGTCGGGAATCTGAGGTGCGGCCGAGACGGGATTCACGGCAAACGGCGGCTCGGACTCGTCGATCTTATCGGAGTCGTCTTCCATCGAAAGCTGGCCGGTTACCTGGCCGCGCTTTGCATGGCGACGCGGCAGCAAAGTTGTCTTTGCGGTCTCAATCGGAGCCTCGTCGTCCTCGTCATCGCCCTCGGTGAGCTCAATCTCGCTATCGGACCAAGACGGGTCGGTCTCACTCGTATTGAGCTTGGGCGCGGCCTTGCCCTTCTTGGCATGGCGGTGCGGCAACAGCGTGGTCTTGGCCCGCTCAGCTTCAACCGACTCGGATACGTCGACAAACGGGTCATCGTCCTCGTCGTCATCGTCCAAAACCGGGTCCACATCGTTGCCCATGACCGTGGTCACGGCAGCATCGGAGCCCTTTTGACGAAGAATGCTCAGGTGTGGACGGGCAACGCCGGGCACCGACAGGGCTTCGTCGTCACCCCAAGGGCTGGCGTTGACATCGGCACGACGGCGTTCGGCAAAATCTGCCGCACGATCGCGTGCAGAGCGCAGCACACCACCCACAGAAAAGCCGATGATGACAAAACCAACGACGGCCAGACCCAACAGGACCACCATCGCGATAGGCTTACCCAGGGCATTCTGCAGCGCACTCGCAATAAACGCACCGATGTAGCCACCCGAGGCGGACAGATTTTGCGGCGTAAACATAAGGTCGCACGAATCGCTCGTGCCCGGCACCATCAGCGAAAGAATGGAGACGACGGCGATAAAGACCACGGCGCCGCCCGCAACAGAGCGCACGTTGAGCGGCGAGTCCTCACCCAAAAAGAGCGTGGCGGCAAACAGCAAGATGACGATCGGCAGCACGTAGGCGCCCAGGCCAAAGCCCAGGTGATAGAACCCGGCAACAGCAGCCGTCACGGGCGCAGTTGCCGGTGAGATAACGGCAATGAAGGACGCGATCGCCAAAACGGCAATGACCACGCCGGCGATATCGCGATTGGCCGAAGGCTCGACCAAGGGCTCAAAATCGTCGAAGTCTGCCTCATGGCCCTTATTGGCACGCAGATGGGAACCGGCACCCTTAGCAGATGCCGGTTGGTTGTTGGCTTTATTGCCTTTGGCGTTTTGTGCAGATCCGCGCGCCAAACTAAACCTCCATGACGACCGGGATGATCATCGGACGGGTACGCGTACGGCTCCAAATGAAGTTGGAGAGCGAATCGCGCACGGCCTTACGAATAGCATCGGAGCCGCTGCTGGTAAAGCTAAACTTGCCCTTCTCGATCGTCTTCATGATGGACGCGGAGGCATCCTCGGAGAATTGATCGTCGATGGCAAACGAGACGCCGCGACCCGAGAACTCGATAGCCTCGATCTTCTTGTGCTTGAGCGAGACGATAGCAACGGCCGTGACCATACCGTCATTGGCGAGCTTCTGGCGATCGCGCAGGACGATGGGGTCGGTATCACCGATACGCAGGCCGTCGACGTAGACGACGCCGGACTCGACGGGCGTACCACGCTTGACGATACCGCCGCGCATCTCGAGCGTGTCACCGTTATCGAGGATAAAGATATGATCGTCCTTGAGACCCATCTTGCGGGCCAGCTGGGCATGGGCGCGCAGATGCACGGCCTCGCCGTGGACCGGCATAAAGTAAGTAGGCTTGGCCATGGCCATCAGAAGCTTGAGCTCCTCCTGGCTACCGTGACCGGAGACGTGGACGAGAGCGCGGTTCTTATCCCACACGTCGCAGCCGAGCTTGGCAAGGCTATTGACGACCTGCTGGACGGCTTTCTCATTGCCGGGAACAGGAGTTGCCGAGAGGATAACGGTATCGCCCTCGTGAATGGAGAGCGTCTTGTGCTCGCCATTGGCCATGCGGGACAGGGCCGACAGCGGCTCGCCCTGCGAACCGGTGCACATGACGACAATCTTATCGTCGGGCAGGTTATCAATATCGAAGGCATCGATAATATCGGCATCGTCGATGTTGAGGTAGCCCAGCTCGCGCGCCACGCGGGTGTTAGTGAGCATGGAGCGACCGGTCACAACGACCTTACGGCCGCACTTGCGGGCGGCATCGCAGATCTGCTGCAGACGATGGATGTGGCTCGAGAACGACGCGACGAACACGCGACCCGGGGCGTTCTTGATGGCGTGCAGCAGGTTGGGACCAACCTCTGCCTCGGACTTGGTAAAGCCGGGAACCGTGGCATTGGTGGAGTCGGAAAGCAGCAGGTCGATGCCCTGCTTGGCAAAGCGGCTGATAGCGGCATAGTCGGGCGTGACACCATCGATGGGCGTCTGGTCAAGCTTAAAGTCACCCGTGTGCATAACGGTGCCCTGATTGGTGCGGATGAACACGCCCAGAGCGCCCGGGATGGAGTGCGTCATCGAAAAGAAGTCGAGCGAGATGCCGCCGAGGTTGACATGGCTGCCGCCCTTGACCTCGCGGAACTTGGGTGCGCGGATGCGGAACTCAGAAAGCTTGCCCTCGATAAAGCCGAGCGTCAGCTTGCTCGAGAAGATGGGCACCTTGTTGTTGAGGTCCTGCAGCAGGTACGGAAGCGAACCGGTGTGGTCCTCGTGGCCGTGGGTAACGATAATGCCGCGGAGCTTTTCCTCGTTCTCCAGAACATAGGTGTAGTCGGGAAGCACCAGGTCGATACCGGGCTGGGAGTCGTCGGGGAACATGAGGCCAGCGTCGACGAGCACCATGTCGTCGCCGCACTCGAAGACCGTCATGTTCTTGCCGATGCCATCAAGGCCGCCGAGCGGGATGATCTTCAAGGGAGATGATTTTTTAGCTGCCATAAGTGAGTGTTGTTTCCTTTCTTCGAAACGGGTCTGGAACAACCGACGGGGCGCTTCTGGCAAACCGACCGCCGGGAACGTACAAACATGCATCACGGAGTCGACGCATTAACCACAGTATGATACCCATTTGCACGAGCACAGACCACCCATGCATTAAAGCCCCATCTGAACCGGTCTATCCCGCCGGTTTCCTGTGGGGCGGGCACTGATGAAGTTTCCTGCTCTACAG
>CAKUGX010000050.1 GCA_934654765.1 uncultured Collinsella sp.
GCAGCAACCCACTCGTCCGCCTCGATCGCGCGGGCAACTTCGGACATCGTGGCAGCAAACGCCTCAGCATCGCCGGCGACGGCACGAACGACCGCGGGAATCTCAAACGTGCTAGCAGCGGCAGCAGCGCCACCCTCGTCACCGATCAGTGCCAAGAAACGGTTCTGCATGGCGGTGATGCCGAGCGCGCCCAGCGCCGCGGACACCTCATCGGCAGAAAACGCCGGGAAGGACGTCGCCTCAAAATCGAGCTCAACGGGCGCATCGGTGCGGATGGTTGCGACCTTGCGGCTCAGCAGGGCATCGGCGATGTGTGCGCGCAGGTTCTCGCCCATCTTGCCCTTGACCTCGTCGGCATGCGCGATAACTTCGTCCAGGCTGCCGTACTGCGCGATGAGCGCGCTCGCCTTTTTGGGGCCGATGCCCGGTACGCCGGGAATATTGTCCGACGTATCGCCCTTCAGACCGTAAAAATCGGGCACGAGCGCCGGCGTGATGCCGTGATACAGGTCATCCACGCTCTCGGGCGTCATGATCGCCACGTCGGACAGGCCCTTGCGAGTCGAGACCACGTTGACGTGCTCGGTCACAAGCTGATACATGTCGCGGTCGCCGGTCACCAGCAGCATGTCGCAGCCGGCCTCCTCGCCCAAGCGCGCCATGGTTCCCAGGATATCGTCGCCTTCCCAGCCCTCAGACTGCAGAATCGGCACGTTGAGCGCACCGAGCAGCTCCTTGATCATAGGGAACTGCGCATGCAGGTCGGGATCCATGGGCGGGCGCTGCGCCTTATACTGCGGCAGCATCTCCATGCGCACGCGCGGCTTGCCTTTATCAAACGCCACGACCACACCGTCGGGGTTAAAGGCATCGATCATCTTGAGGAACATGTTCAGAAAACCAAAGATCGCGTTGGTGGGGCGACCGTCCGGCGCGTTCATGGTCGGCGGCACGGCGTGGAAGGCGCGGTGCATGAGCGAGTTGCCGTCGATGACGGCAAAGGTACGGCGCTTGTCAGACATATTGAATACCTCGCTTTGGGCTGGGCACAGTTTGCTCACACCAGTTTACACGCTCCCCGCCCCACGGCCACCGCACATCAGGCTTCCCTGCCGCCGCGGGCCCGCGCGTGATACGATGGCTCACGGTACATCAACCAGCACGATCGATCCGAAAGGAGCCTGCGTCATGGAGCGTCCCTGCGCATGGAAAAAGTACACGCCACAGCAAATCGAGGAGCTCGAGGAGCTTTGCCGCGGCTATAAGCAGTTTTTGAGCGAGAACAAGACCGAGCGTCTGTGCGTCAAGACCGGCATCAAGATGGCCGAGGAGGCAGGATACGTCGACCTGGAGACCGTGATTGCCGAGGGTCGCGAGCTCAAGGCAGGCGACAAGGTGTACGCCGCCAACCACGGCAAGGATCTTATGCTCGTCAACCTGGGCTGCGCCCCGCTCGAGCAGGGCTTTAACATCCTGGGCGCCCACGTGGACTCGCCGCGCCTGGACCTTAAGCAGAATCCCGCCTTCGAGGCCGGCGACATGGCCTACCTCGACACGCACTACTATGGCGGCGTCAAGAGCTACCACTGGGTGGCCTCCCCGCTCGCGCTCGTGGGCGTCATCTGCAAAAAGGACGGCACCACCGTCGACATCAACATCGGCGACAAGGCGGACGACCCGGTCTTTACCATCTCCGACCTGCTGATCCACCTCTCGAGCGAGCAGATGTCCAAGCCCGCCAAGGACGCCGTCGACGCCGAGATCCTCGACGTGATCGTGGGCGGCCGCCCCGTCAAGTTTGACGAGGACGACAAGGACGCCCCCAAGGAGCCCGTCAAGCAGATGTTCCTGGATATCCTCAAGGAGCAGTACGACGTCGAGGAGGAGGACTTCCTCTCCGCCGAGATCGAGGTCGTGCCCGCCGGCCCGGCCCGCGACATGGGCCTCGACCGCTCCATGATCTTGGGCTATGGCCACGACGACCGCGTCTGCGCCTACCCCTCCATGCTCGCCCAGATCAACGTCGCCAACGTGGAGCGCACGAGCATCACGCTCATCGTCGACAAGGAGGAGATCGGCTCCGTGGGCGCCACCGGCATGACGAGCCGCTTCTTCGAGAACACCGTCGCCGAGATCATGACGCTCGCCGGCGAGGACAGCCCGCTGGCCCTTCGCCGTGCACTCGCTCGCAGCCGCATGCTCTCCTCCGACGTGTCCGCCGGCTTCGACCCGGGCTACGCCGGCAAGTTCGAGACCAAGAACGCAGCCTTCATGGGTCGCGGCCTGTGCTTTAACAAGTACACGGGCAGCCGCGGCAAGGGCGGCTCCAACGACGCCGACGCCGAGTACGTGGCCCTCATCCGCGACATCATGGACGAGGCCGGCGTGGACTTCCAGACCTGTGAGCTCGGTCGCGTCAACGCGGGCGGCGGCGGCACCATCGCCTACATCATGGCCAAGTACGGCATGAACGTCATCGACTCCGGCGTTGCCGTCCTGTCCATGCACGCCCTGTGGGAGGTCGCCAACAAGGCCGATATCTACGAGGCCTACCGCGGCTACAAGGCCTTCCTCGAGCGCGCCTAACCAACCCTTCATCAGTTGCGGTGAAATACGGACTAAACTGGCCCATAACCGGCCAAAACAGACCGTATTCCACCGCAACTTCCTTTTTGGCAGAGGAGAGTTCATGTTCCAGGTCATCGTTTCGCCCGCCAAGCAAATGCGCGCGGCACAAGATGCTTTTGAAGTTCAGGGGATTCCGCCCTTTGCGCGCGAGACCGCCCAGCTGCACCATGCGCTCTTGGACATCGAACGAACCGAAGGCGACAGCGGCCTACAAGCTCTGTGGAACGTCAGCGACAAGCTGCTGGGCCCTTGTCTCGACATTTTGCATGAGTTCGAGCCCATCTTGGGGAACGGCGATCTCGACAATCCCGCACTCGCCCGTCACCTCTCCCCCGCCGTCATGTCCTATCGCGGCATTCAATACCAGAGCATGGCACCCGAGGTGATGGATTCAGTGCAGCTCGCATGGCTGCAAGACCATCTGTGGATCCTCTCCGGCCTCTACGGATGCGTACGCCCCTTCCATGCCGTTGAACCGTATCGGCTGGAGATGGGCGCAAAGCTCGCCGTTGACGATGCCCAAGACCTCTACGCGTTTTGGAGCGACAAGCTCGCGCGGGCTATCGCCCCAGCAGGCTCAAACACCACGATCGTCAACCTCGCCAGCGTAGAGTATGCCAAAGCCGTTCTGCCCCACCTCACGGGCGACGCCACGGCCGTCACATGCCTCTTTGGCGAGGGTATCCGCAACGGCAAGCCCATCCAGCGCTCGACCGCCAGCAAAAAGGCGCGCGGCTCCATGGTGCGGTGGATGGCAGAAAACAAGCTCGAGGATGCAAGCGAACTTACCGCATTCAACATCGGCTATCGGCACATCCCCGAGCTTTCAGACAAAAACACCCTGGTTTTCATGAACGCGCAGGCACAATAGGCCCGCCGTTTCCAAACACCCCATTACTCCGCCAAGCCATCGGCCTTTGCAATCTCGCTCGTCGAGCCATCTTGGTAGGTAATCTTAACGTGCTCTACGTCGGATACCGTAACGCCCGACGGAGGTTCAAGACGCCACTCCGTCAGAGCGATATCCATGGTCGTGGGCACATCGCCCTGATCTTTGAGCTTCACCATGAGTGTTTTGAGTGCCTCATCAATCGTCACGCGTTCGATTTCTTCACCCGGAATAGACCCGCCGCTCAACTGCAGCTGCACAAACTCGTCGCGCGGATACCAGTAGTCGCCCGGTGCGGCCACCGTGTTACCGCCAGCGACCTTCACCGTCATGATCGGCAGGCTATCATCAGCCTTGAACTCCCAGGCAGCGCCGCCGCGACCACCAAACGTCCAGATACAAAAGGCAATCACCAGCACGGCAAGCACCGCAAAACCAATCGCGACAAGGCCATGGTGCGCACGGCTTTCCTCGGCCGATACGTCCCATTGCGTCTCTCGATATAGATGCTTGTCTTCCATGTTCGCCTCCCCACAGGCACGCTCGTTAGGCCAATCGTACCCATTCGAGCTATACTTGAGCCCATTACATAAACGGGGAGCTTGCAGGACAAGACGGCAGGCTGAGATTGGGCGCGCCCGCCCTGACCCGCAAACCTGATATGGGTAATGCCAACGAAGGGAGCCGTGCCAATGAGCACACAGACCGAGCCCAAGCTCGTCACGCAAATCGACTTCGCCCGTGCCGGGCAGATCACGCCGCAGATGAAGGAAGTCGCCGAGCGCGAGCATCGCGACCCCGAGTACATCCGCGAGCGCGTGGCCGACGGCCGCATCGCCATTCCCGCCAATATTGTGCACATCAAAAAGGGCATGCGCGCCTTTGGCGTCGGTGAAGGCCTGTCCACCAAGGTCAACGTGAACTTGGGCATCTCGGGCGACAAGGCCGATGCCGCCGAGGAATGGAAGAAGGTCAAGATCGCCGAGGACTTTGGCGCCGACGCCATCATGGACCTCTCCAACTCGGGCAAGACGCGCCAGTTCCGCCAGCAGCTCATCGACGAGACGCCGCTCATGGTAGGCACCGTCCCCATGTACGACGCCATCGGCTACATGGAAAAGCCGCTGGTCAAGCTGACCAAGGACGACCTGCTCGAGGTCGTGCGCGCGCATGCCGAGGATGGCGTGGACTTTATGACCATCCACTGCGGCATCAACAAGTCGGTCATCAAGACCTTTAAGGAGACCGGCCGCCTGATGAACATCGTGAGCCGCGGCGGCTCACTGCTGTTTGGCTGGATGGAGGTCACCGGTAACGAGAACCCGTTCTATGAGTTCTACGACGAGTTGCTCGAGATTTGCCACGAGTACGACGTGACGATTTCGCTCGGCGACTCCTGCCGCCCGGGCTGCCTCTACGACTCCAACGACGCCACCGAGACCGCTGAGATGATCGAGCTGGGCAAGCTGTGCAAGCGCGCTTGGGCCGCCGGCGTCCAGGTCATGGTCGAGGGCCCGGGTCACATGGCGCTCGACGAGATCGCCGCCAACATGAAACTGCAGAAGCGCCTGTGCCACAATGCTCCGTTCTATGTGCTCGGGCCGCTGGTGACCGATATCGGCGTGGGTTACGACCACATCACCGCTGCCATCGGCGGCGCCATCTCCGCCAGCTCCGGTGCCGACTTCCTGTGCTACGTGACACCGGCAGAGCACCTATGCCTGCCCAACGCCCAGGATGTGCTCGACGGCCTCATGGCCACCAAGATCGCCGCACACGCCGCAGACATCGCCAAGAAGGTGCCCCACGCCCGCGACATGGACGACAAGATGGGTCAGGCACGCCGCAAGCTCGACTGGGACGCCATGTGGAAGTGCGCGCTCGACCCGGTTACCGGCAAGAAACGCTACGAAGAATCCCCCGCCGCCACCGAGGGCACCTGCACCATGTGCGGCAAGATGTGCGCCGTCCGCACCGTTAACAAGGTGTTCGAAGGCACGACGATCGACCTCGGCATGGAGGACTAACTCGTCACCGGAGCCACAATCGGTAACATGGTGTTCGTCAATTGTTGACGTGTGAACATTTGCTTACATTTGCGTAAAGATTGCATCGCCCGCCCGGGTTCGACATAGAGTCGGCCCGGGCATCTTTATAATGCTGGCTTAAAGACCCATTTGATTCCGACCGAACAAGGGAGCAAACATGGATCGCAGTAAGGTACCTGCCGTCCTGTCCATCGCAGGATCCGATTCCAGCGGTGGCGCCGGCATTCAGGCCGACATCAAGACCATCACGGCGCACCGCCTGTATGCCGAGACGGCCATCACCGCCATCACCGCACAAAACACGCTCGGTGTCACCGCCGTGCAGAATATCTCCCCTGATATCGTCGCTGCGCAGATCGACGCCGTATTTGACGATATCCGCCCCAGCGCCGTCAAGATCGGCATGGTTTCCTCTGCCGAGATTATCGAGGTTATCGCCGACCGCCTGAGCGCCTGGAACGCGACAAACGTGGTCGTCGACCCCGTCATGGTAGCCACCTCGGGCGCACGGCTGATTGCCGAAGATGCCGCCGAGGCGCTCACCCGCCGCCTGTTCCCGCTGGCGACGGTTATCACGCCCAATATTCCCGAGGCCATGGCCCTGCTTGACTACGAGGTCGACTCCGAGCGCACACAGCAAAATGCTGCCATGCTCCTCACCCGCCGCTTTGGTTGCGCATCCCTCGTTAAGGGTGGGCATCTTGTCAACGAGGCCAACGACGTATTGGCCGAACCCGCGTCACTCGATGACGAGGGCAACCATCTGGGCGATCCGCTCACCACGTGGTTCCGCCACAAGCGCATCGAGACCGACAACACACACGGCACCGGCTGCACGCTTTCGTCCGCCATCGCCTGCGCGCTGGCCCAGGGCATGGATCTTGCCGATGCTGTAAACGCCGGCAAGGCCTACCTAACCGGCGCTCTCGCCGGAGGCTTTGACATGGGCAAAGGCTCTGGCCCCGTCAACCACATGTGGCAATATTAAGATTTGCAGCCCAAAACCGCCGCAAAGGGGACAGGCACCTTTGCGGTGGCTCCCACAAACATCTCGATCTGTAACAGTTAGAGCCCATTTTTCAGCCCACCTGTTATAGATCGAGACAAACCAACGAAACAAGCCACCACAAGGGTACCTTTGTGGTGGCTTGGGGCCGTGCTACTCACCGAGTATCTCTTTGAGCTTGGCTGCCACGGCGTGACCCAGGCTCTCGTGGCTTTCGGGCATCATATGCAGATAGTCGATATCGCCCGGCTCGGCAAACTCCGTTGCATTCAAAAAGTCGCAGCCAAACTGCTCGGCCACGTGCGCATAGTACTCGCCAAAATGCTCAGATGCCTCAACGGAATGCTCGTCAAAGTCGGTCATATACACATCGGCGATCTGCGGCTTGATCTTGATAGGAGCCATCAGCAGGATGCGCGGGCAAGGCGCAGCGTCGGTCCACGGAAACGCGCGGACGGCGCGAATCAGCGCCATGGCGCCACGGGCGATATCGGAAGCTGTCACGTTAAAGACCGTCTTGCAATCGTTAGTTCCCAGCATAATAACGATCGCATCCAGCGGCTTATGAGCCTCGAGCAGCATCGGCAGCGCGCGGATGCCGTTAAGATTGGTGTCCAGATGGCACATATCGTCGCGTACCGTCGTGCGGCCGTTGAGGCCTTCTTCAATTACATGCCAGCCCTCGCCTAAGTCACGTTGGGCCACGCCGCACCAGCGCACATCCTGCGCATAGCGCACCGCGGTGCCATCGCGCATACCAGCCGGATCATAGCCATAGGTGTTGCTGTCACCAAAGCACAGAACGTTTTTCATCGTAAGCTCCCCACTCAATAAAAAGCCGACGGGAGCAGCCCCCGTCGGCTCGGTATATCGCATCACACGCACCGTTTACAGGTACTTGCGCCAGTCGTCGTCAACCTCGTCATCCTCGGCAGCGGCCTGAGCCTGCTCGGCGGCACGGGCGGCTGCGGCGCGGGCGGCAACCTGAGCATAGGACTCCTCGTTGCGCTCGGGGAAGCTTGCCAGCACGTGCTCGAACTTGGCGAAGTCCTCGTCCCAGCGCGTAGAGGGCACGGCAAAGAAGACCTGCTTGACCTTGAAGTCGCCCGATGCGAGCTCCTTGCGGAAGAGCTCGGCCACGGCCTCGGCATCAAAGCCGTTGTTGTCGCAGCCCCATGCGCCCAGCACGAGCTTCTCGCGACCCAACTCGTCGCAGATGGCGAGCACAAAGCGGATACGGTCGCGCAGGGCATCCAGCAGAGCATCGTCGCTCACGCGATACTCCTGGCGGGCACGCCTAACGTTGGGCGCGGCGGCCACGATCACGTCGGCGTATGCATGCACGTGGTTGCGGTCGAAGCGCACCGCAGGCACCACCAGGGCGCGGTTACGATAGAGCTCGCAGTTGATGTTGCGGCGACGGTTCTCGCCGTACCACTTACGCTGCTTATCGAGAACGTTGTACAGATACGAATCGGCGCACAGCGTGGCCTCCTGGCCCAGATAACCCTGAATATATCCACCGCCCGGATTGGTAAACGAGGCAAAGGCGAGCACGGCCATGTCGCAGAACTGCGCATAGCCGCGACCGTTATCGAGGATTGCCTGCGTGGCGGAGGCATCAAGCACAGTGACCTCGGGCAGGACCGGAGCGGGCTCCTCAGCAGGCGCGGACTCAGCTTCGGCGATTTCCTCGGCAGGCTCCTCGACGGGCTCGGGCGCTGCCTCGGTCTCGGGCGCTGCCTCGACCTCGGCAGTCTCCGCGTTCTCGACGTCCTCGGCGACCTGCTCTTCGGGGGCCACAGTAGTCTGAACCTTGGCCTTCATCGCCGCGACAAAGCCGGCGGGCATGCCGTCAAACTCGCGAACACCAGCAAGCGAACGCCCGATATCCTTGGCGCACGCTTCGGACACAGTCGCCACATGGCGCTCGGCGGCCTTGGCACGGGCCTCGCGCTTGGGATTGGGCTGACCCGCTCGGTTGGACCTGCGGTTACGGTTCCTGTTGTCGACGTCTGCCATAAGTGGTCACCTTTCCTGTCGCTGCCGCTATCGGCTTTTCCCATCCATGATACCCCGCCGCGTACAAAAAAGACGGCCCCGCAGGACCGCCTTTCACATCGTTTTATCGCGTCCGACAAGAAACGCTGCAATCCCCGCGCTAGTCGCGACGACCGAGGATGTTCAGGATGCGCAGGAACACGTTGATAATGTCCACGAACAGATTGGACGCCATGAGCACCGCATTGGGCAGCGTGGGCGGCACCGTCGTGGCAACATAGGTGTCGTAGCCAATAAAGCCGGCGAACACCACAATCACGATCAGGTCGGTGATGGTCTGCGAGACGCCCATAAACATCAGCACGATCTCAACCAGAATAGTGGCGAGCAGAATGCCAAAGCCGATGCCATATACGCGCTGGAAAAACTTGGGGAACGTCACGCCCAAGGCGCCAAAGACAAAGGTGATGGCGGCCGTGGCGATAAAGGCAGTGTTGACGGTGGGCAGGTCGTAGTTGGCAAGGCCAAACGACGCGGTCAGGCCAAAGGTACTCGCAAAGATTACGTAGCCCACAAGGGACAGACCCACGGACTGCTTGCCCGCAGCAGCCGACATCATGACCATGCCAACGATGGTTAAAATAAACGAGCCAAAGACCAGCGGTAGGGCGGCGCCGCTCATCATCATGCGCGCAAACGACATGGTGCTCGTAAAGTAGGCGCCAGCGCCCATGGCGCAAAAGCCCAAGAAGATGAGGGCGGACATGGCAAGATTGTACGCGCGCGGCGACATCTCCTTGGCGCGGCTTGCGCCGGTCTCGATGGAGCCGTTCTGATAGCCCTGGATATCGTTCATACTTCGTCCTTTCAAAAAGCGCCACAACAGCGCCGTAGGTGACAAGATTCCTGCCATTGTACCCGAATGCCGTGCGCTCTTACCTGCGGCGCTCGCCCTCGAGCGTACGATCAAAAGCCCAGACCCACCAACGCATCACGTGCGCCTGCGAGCCGTCCGCCCGCTCACGCGTTTGGTCCTCCAGATACAACTCGGTCGCATGTCCGCCAAAACGTACCTTATAGGTTGCCGTACGAATGCCGTGAACCGTCAGGCCAAACCCGGTGGTCGAGATAATTTCGTCGATCGTAAAACAACGGCCGTCGACCCAGCAGACGGTGACCGGCACAACCTGTCCGCCCGCGAGGATGCGAGCCACGACGTCCACATACTGCTTGTGTACGCGCCGAGTTTTGCCGTCTGTCTGTCGATATTCCATGCCTCCTATTATCGAACGCATGTTTGCATATTGTAAAGCGAACAGACTGTGGTTTTGGGGTGTTGGGGCGCGCGCACGTGTCCTCATGGTGTGTTAGCAAAAAGAACACCCGCGGTCAACAGGGCTAATATTCATTTTTAGTGCCAAAAAATTCACTGCTCCCATCAGAACTCGGTAAAGAAACCCGCAGGAGGTGATACGATTTATCATGTTTCTGTAACGTGCCTGCAAACTTCGAGAAAGCCCATATATGGACGTAACGTTCTCAACCTTCCTCGGCCAACTTGTGTCGAACCCAGTCCTTGCCGTCACCGTGATCCTCGCGCTCGGCGCCATCTTCGTCAATGGATGGACCGACGCACCCAACGCCATCGCGACCTGCGTCACCACGCGCTGCATGCCCGCCCGCGCCGCCATTCTCATGAGTGCCGCATTCAACTTCCTCGGCGTGCTCATCATGACGCACTTTAACGCGAGCGTCGCCAACACCATCTCCCATATTGTCGACTTTGGCGGAAACAGTACCATGGCGCTCGCCTGCCTGTGCGCGGCGCTGTTCTCCATCGTCGTCTACGGCGCCACAGCGTCGCGTTTTGGCATCCCCACCTCGCAAAGCCACAGCCTTATCGCCGGCCTGACCGGTGCCGCCATCGCCCTCGGCGGTGCGAGCAGCGTCAACGTCCACGAGTGGATGAAGGTCATCTACGGCCTGGCGCTCTCCATCGGCCTGGGCTTTGTCATGGGCTGGGTCCTGTGCAAGCTCGTCTCGATTCTTTTCGCCGCCGCCAACAGGCGACGTGCCAATGTCTTCTTTAAATACGCTCAGATCGCGAGCGCTGCGGCCATGAGCTTTATGCACGGCGCGCAGGATGGACAGAAGTTCATCGGCGTGCTCTTTTTAGGCGTGGCCTTTGCCAGCGGCCAGACGAGCGTCGGCGATGCCGGCATCCCCATCTGGATTATGCTGCTGTGCTCGGCCACCATGGGCATCGGCACCAGCGTGGGCGGCGAGCGCATCATCAAGTCCGTTGGCCAGAGCATGGTCAAGCTCGAAAAGTACCAGGGCTTCTCCGCCGACCTCGCGGGCGCCGCAAACCTGCTGCTTGCCACCCTTACCGGCATCCCCGTGTCCTCCACCCATATCAAGACCTGCGCCATCATGGGCGTCGGTGCCGTCAAGCGCCTTTCGGCCATCAACTTCGGCGTCGTCAAGGACATGATGTTCACCTGGTTCTTCACCTTCCCCGCCTGCGGACTCATCAGCTTTGTCATGGCCAAGCTGTTCATGATGTTCATCTAGTCAAACCGAGCGTCCATCCGGACCGTAATGCCTCGCCCACCCGTCTTCGCCTCGAAAGGACCCACTCATGGCAAAGAAACCCGATTCGTTCTACTTTGACAACTACGTCGCCTGCGCCGACCTCGCCGTCCAGGCCGCCGAGCTGCTTACCCAGATTTTTGAGAACTTCGATCCCGCGAAGATTCACGATATGCTCGAGGAGATGCATGCGATCGAGCATGCGGCAGACAAGAAGCACCATGAGCTCGAAGACGCCCTGCTCACCGCCTTTATCACCCCGCTTGAGCGCGAGGATCTGGACCTGATGAGCTGCTCGCTCGACACCGTGCTCGACCGCATCGAGGGCGTCGTGCAGCGCGTCTACTTCACCAACATCCAGAGCATCCACCCCGACGCCATCGTCATCGCCCACAAGGTGACCGACGCCTGCCGCGCCATGAAGGACCTGATGGTCGAGCTGC
Organism: uncultured Collinsella sp.; assembly: GCA_934654765.1. Taxonomy (GTDB): domain Bacteria; phylum Actinomycetota; class Coriobacteriia; order Coriobacteriales; family Coriobacteriaceae; genus Collinsella. The sequence goes on from CAKUGX010000050.1 coordinate 11,608, forward strand.
CTAACTACCGCAAGTCCAAGACCCTGCGCGAGCTGGTCATCCAGATCAACACCATCGAGTCCGAGGCCGACGAGCTCTATATCAACGCCATGCGCAACCTGCACGTCAACGGCAAGGATCCGCTCGAGGTCATCGCGTGGCGTGACGTGTACGCTTTCCTGGAGTACTGTGCTGACTGCTGCGAGAATGTGGCTGATGTTGTGGATTCGATCGTAATGAAGAACAGTTAATTGGGGGTACATGTCCCGGCGGTCGCGGGCCCGACCGCTAATAACCTTTTTCACTCCGGCTGCAAGCAGAGTCGTTCAAAAGGTTATTAGCGGTCGGGCC
>CAKUGX010000051.1 GCA_934654765.1 uncultured Collinsella sp.
GCCGACCTTGGGCGCCGTGTCGCCGCCCTTGAGGTCTGCGGAGTCGAGTCGCATCATGCAAACGTCTGCGTGGCCCTCGTTTCCAGAATAATTCAAAGGGGTTGGATGCATATGTGCCGGCTGTCCCTGCACTAAAACGTGTACGTCAGCCTCCAAAGATGTCAAATTTCGACATGTTTGGAGGCTGACGTACACGTTTTTGATCGCGTTGGCGCATGTAAGCCTGATCCCAATGCACCAATCATTTTGTTGCGTGCGTTACGCGATTGTTTCGAAACGGGTGGGAAACACAACGGGCTGGCGATGCTCCTAGTATGCCTATTCAACTGACTGTCTAATATCTAGGGGAGGATCGCGATGCAGGCAGATTCCGCTCAGCAGCAGGGCCTTTATCGCCCCGAATTCGACCACGATGCATGTGGCATCGGCGCGCTTGCCGATATCAACGGTGAGCGCCATCACCAGATTCTGGACGACGCGCTGTCCATTCTGGTCAACTTGGAGCACCGCGGCGGCACGGGACTCGAGAAGAACACCGGCGACGGCGCCGGCATCCTGTTCCAGGTTCCGCATCACTTTTTCCGCAAAGAGGCTCAAAAGTGCGGCCAGATTCTGCCGGCAGAGGGCGACTATGGCGTGGCCATGCTGTTCTTCCCGCAGGACGACAAGGGCGTAGAGGATGCCCGCCGCGTGTTTGAGGAGGGCTGCGCCGAGGCTGGCGTGCCGCTGCTCTTTTGGCGCGAGGTGCCGGTCGACCCGCACGACCTGGGCGAGACGGCCCGCGCCTGCATGCCTACTATCCTGCAGGCCTTCCTGGGCCGTCCGGACGACACGCCCGCCGGCGATGCCTTTGAGCGCCGCCTGTACGTGTGCCGCCGCACCATCGAGAAGAAGGCCGACGCCGAGTTTGCCCTGCGCGACAAGATCTTCTACGTGTGCTCCATGAGCTCGCGCACCATCGTGTACAAGGGCATGCTCGTCGCCACGCAGATGCGCCGCTTCTTCATCGACCTCAACGACGCCGCCGTCAAGACGGCCGTGGCGCTCGTCCACTCGCGCTACTCCACCAACACCACGCCCAGCTGGGAGCGTGCGCACCCCAACCGCTTTATCATCCACAACGGCGAGATCAACACCCTCAAGGGCAACGTCAACTGGATTCGCGCCCGCGAACCCAACCTGTACAGCCCCGTGCTGCAGCACGATCTTGAGCGCGTGATGCCCATCATCAACCGCGAGGGCTCCGACTCCGCGATTCTGGACAACGTGCTCGAGTTTTTGGTCATGAACGGTCGTCCGCTCACGCGTGCCGCATCTATGCTGCTGCCCGAGCCGTGGGACCACAACGAAAGCCTGAGCGAGGAGCGCCGCGCCTACGACGCCTACCAGTCCATGCTCATGGAGCCGTGGGACGGACCTGCCGCTATCGCCTTTACCGACGGCCGTACCCTGGGTGCCGCCCTCGACCGTAACGGCCTGCGCCCGGCCCGCTACTACGTGACGCGCGACGGCCGCTTTATGCTGGCGAGCGAGGTGGGCACCATCGAGGTGCGTCCCGAGAACATCCTGACGAGCGGCTGCCTGGGACCGGGCCAGATGCTCGAGGTCGACTTTGCCCGCGGCCGCGTGATCTACAACGACGAGCTGCGCGCCCGCTACGCCAAGGAAAAGCCCTACCGCGACTGGATTGCCGAGGAGACGCTGACGGTCGACGCGCTCGACAAGCCCGCAGCGGCAACGCCAGCCGAGGACGCCGAGGTGCCCGCTGCCGTGCGCATGGCCAAGCTCGGCTATCACTGGGACGACGTCGACGAGGTCGTGCGCCCCATGGCCCAGCAGGGCAAGGCCCCGCTCGCCTCGATGGGCATCGATGCTCCGCTGGCCTGCCTGTCCAAGAAGACGCGCTCGTTCTACGACTACTTCTATCAGCTGTTCGCCCAGGTCACGAACCCGCCGATCGACGCCCTGCGCGAGCATATGGTCACCTCGACCACGCTCTACCTGGGCAACCACGGCAACCTACTCGAGGACTCCCGCGCCGCTTGCCAGCTGGTGCGTCTGGAGCGCCCGTTGCTCAACGAGGAAGAGTTCGACCGCATCTGCGCCATCGACCGCGTTGGCTTTAAGACCCGCCGCTTCCGTGCCGTGTACCGTCGCGACGCGGGCGATGGCGCGCTGCAGGCCGCACTCAAACAGCTTGCCGAGGACGTTGAGGCCGCGGTTCGCGATGGCGTGAACATCGTGGTGCTGAGCGACCGCGCTGCCGCGGGCGAGGTGCCCGTGCCGTCGCTGCTTGCCGTGGGCTGCGTCCACAACCACCTGATCCGCGCCGGCGTGCGCACCTTTGCCGACATCGTTGTGGAGTGCGGTGACGCCGTGTCCCCGCACGACTTCGCGGCGCTGGTGGGCTACTCTGCGAGCGGCATCTATCCGTACAACGCGCACGTGTGCATCCGCGATCTGGCGGCACGCGGCGACTTGGACGTGACGGCCGAGCAGGGCATCGCCAACTTCAACAAGGCTGCGACCGCCGGCATCGTCTCCATCATGTCCAAGATGGGCATCTCCACGGTGCAGAGCTACCATTCGGCGCAGATCTTCGAGGCCGTGGGCTTTACGCCGGAGTTCGTCAACGCGTACTTCGCCGGCACGGTGAGCCGTGTGGGCGGTATGGGTGTCGAGGACGTTGAGCGCGAGCAAAACGAGCGCTACGATGCCGCGCTCGCCATCCTTAAGAGCCCGGCTCCCGATCAACTGCCCACGCTGGGCCTGACCAAGTGGCGCCCGCTCGGCGGCGAGGATCACCTTATCGATCCGCAGACCGTCTACCTGCTGCAGACCGCCTGCCGCGAGGACAGCTACGACACCTTTAAGGAGTACAGCGCCCGCCTGCACCGCACCGGCCGCGCCGTGCGACTGCGCGACCTGCTGGACTTTGACGACAGCGGTCGCACTCCGGTGCCGCTCGACGAGGTCGAGCCTGCGCTCAACATCGTCCGCCGCTTTAACACCGGCGCCATGTCGTACGGCTCCATCAGCAAGGAAGCGCACGAGTGCATGGCCATCGCCATGAACCGTCTGCATGGCCGCTCCAACTCCGGCGAGGGCGGCGAGGATCAGCGTCGCGAGACCCCGCTGGCCAACGGCGACTCCAAGAACTCCGCGATCAAGCAGGTGGCAAGTGCCCGCTTTGGCGTGACGAGCCGCTACCTGTGCAGTGCCTTCGAGATCCAGATCAAGATGGCCCAGGGCGCCAAGCCCGGCGAGGGCGGCCACCTACCCGGCAAGAAGGTCTACCCCTGGATTGCCGAGGTCCGTCAATCCACGCCCGGCATCGGCCTGATCTCGCCTCCGCCGCACCACGACATCTACTCCATCGAGGACCTGGCCGAGCTCATCTTCGACCTTAAGAACGCCAACCCCGGCGCGCGCGTGTCGGTCAAGCTGGTCAGCGAGGCCGGCGTCGGCACCATCGCCACCGGTGTCGCCAAGGGTGCTGCCGACAAGATCTTGATCAGTGGCCACAACGGCGGCTCGGGTGCCGCTGCTCGCGATTCCATCTGGCACGCCGGCCTGCCGCTGGAGCTCGGCCTTGCCGAGGCTCAGCAGACCCTGCTGCAAAACGGCCTGCGCTCGCGCGTGGTGCTCGAGGCCGACGGCAAGCTTATGGACGGCACCGATGTCGCCGTCGCCTGCCTGCTGGGCGCCGAGGAGTTTGGCTTTGCGACCATGCCGCTCATCTCCATGGGTTGCCTGATGCAGCGCGACTGCCAGCAGGACACCTGCCCGGCCGGCATCGCCACGCAGAACTGTCGCCTGCGTCACGGTTTCCGCGGTAAGCCCGAGCACGTCGAGCACTTTATGCTCTTTGTTGCCGAGCAGCTGCGCGAGGTCATGGCGCGTTTGGGCTTCCGCACCATCGACGAGATGGTCGGCCATCCCGAGTGCCTGCGCCAGATCGAGGTGCCGGGCAACCGCAAGGCCAACCTGCTGGATCTTTCGCCCGTCCTGGCAAGCGCGACCTGCGAGTTCGGTGCCCACATTCCAGGCGCCGACGGCCGTCACTTCCTGCTCCAGATGACTGCGGACAGCGAGCTCGACAAGACGCTCGACTCCACGCTGTTTGTGCCCTATACGGCCGATGCGCGTGCGCACCTGCGTCCGATTCGCTTCCATGCCGACATCGCCAACGTCAACCGCTGCGTGGGTACCATCCTGGGCAACGCGGTGACCAAGGCGCATCCCGAGGGCCTGCCTTCCGGCTCCATCACCATCGATTGCGACGGTTCGGCCGGTCAGAGCTTTGGCGCCTTTTTGCCGCGTGGCGTTACGCTCAACGTATGCGGTGACGCCAACGACTACTTTGGCAAGGGCCTTTCGGGCGGCGAGGTCTCGGTGCGCCCCAACCCGCGTGCGACCTATAAGTTCGACGAGAACATCATTGTAGGCAACGTGGCGTTCTTTGGCGCCACGAGCGGCCGCGGCTTCATTAACGGCCTGGCCGGCCAGCGCTTCGCCGTGCGCAACTCCGGCGCCACCGTGGTGGTCGAGGGCTGCGGCAATCACGGCTGCGAGTACATGACGGGTGGCCTGGCACTCATTCTGGGCGAGGTCGGTCAGAACTTCGCCGCCGGCATGACGGGCGGCGTGGCTTACGTCTTTGACCAGTACGGCACGCTTGATGCCCGCGTGAACCACGAGAGCGTTGAGCTCAAGGCCCCGACGGCCGACGAGCTGGCGCAGATCCGCGTGCTCATCCAGGAGCACGTGGACGCGACGCAGAGCCCGCGCGGCATTAAGCTGCTCTACAGCTTCGACTCGATGAGCAAGCACTTTGTGAAGGTCATCCCGACCGAGTACGAGCGCGTGTTAGCGATTGTCGCCGCCGCTGAGGGCGCAGGCAAGACGCATGCGCAGGCCGAGGAGCTGGCGTTTGACATCGTGACCGGTCGCGCCGACGCTGCCGATGTTGCTCGATTTGATGTGGCGGGTGGCGCCACTGGCGCTGTGACCGCCGCCGCTGCCGGCTCTGTTGCTTCGACCAAGAAGGAGGCGTAAGTGCCATGGGTAAGCCCGGTGCTTTTCTTGATATCGATCGCGTGACCCACGAGCTTCGCCCCGTGGAGGAGCGCAGCCGCGATTTCGATCCGCTGTACGTGGAGCTCGACGATGACGCACGCCGCGCCCAGGCGAGCCGTTGCATGATGTGCGGCGTGGCGTTTTGCCAGATGGGCGCGAGCTTTGGCAAAGCGCGCCCGAGCGGCTGCCCGCTGCACAACCTGATTCCCGAGTGGAATGAGCTGGTGTATCGCGGCCGCTGGGACGAGGCGGCCGAGCGTCTGTCGCTTACCTCACCCATGCCCGAGTTTACGAGCCGCGTGTGCCCGGCGCTGTGCGAGGCGGCGTGCAACCTGGGCTCGGTCGACGGCCAGCCCACGACGATTCACGACAACGAGCGTGCGATCAGCGACCACGAGTGGGCCAACGGCGGTCCGCGCCGCTTTGAGCCGGCGGGGGAGGGCGCGCCCACGGTTGCCGTGGTGGGCTCCGGCCCTGCTGGCCTGGTGGCCGCGTGGGAGCTCGCTCGTCGCGGCGCCCGCGTGACGGTGTTTGAGCGCGACGACCGTCCGGGTGGCCTGCTCATGTACGGCATCCCCAACATGAAGCTCGAGAAGTCCGTGGTCGAGCGCCGCGTGGCGCTTATGCGCGAGCTAGGCATTGTGTTTGAGCTGAACGCCGACGTAAGTGATCCCAAGGTTGCCGCCAGGCTCGACGACTTTGACGCCGTCGTGGTGGCTGCCGGAGCCCGTGCCCCGCGTGGCCTTTCGGCTGCGAACATCGACGCTCCGGGCGTGGTGTACGCCGTGGACTACCTGACGGCATCGACCGTCTCGGTGCTCGACGGCGGCGAGCCCGCCATTGACGCGCGCGGCCTGGATGTCGTGGTCATTGGCGGCGGCGATACCGGCAACGACTGCGTGGGCACCGCGGTGCGCCAGGGTGCGCGTAGCGTGCGCCAGTTTGAGTTCTTGCCGGCGGCGCCCGATAAGCGCACGGCGAGTAACCCCTGGCCGCAGTGGCCCAACGTGAAGAAGACCGACTACGGCCAGCAGGAGGCTATCGCTGCCATGGGCGGCGAGATGCGCGCCTGGGGCGTGGATACGCTCGAGGTGTTGCTGGACAAGAAGGGTGCGGCTGCGGGTCTGCGTGTGGTTGACCTGGACTGGTCGGCAGGAAAGCCGGAGCGCATCGCGGGCTCCGAGCACGAGGTGCCGGCGCAGCTGGTGCTCATCGCTTGCGGCTTTACGGGTCCCGAGCATGGCGTGTTTGATGCTGTCCGCGTGCCTGTCGCTACCGCCGGCCGTCCGCTGCCTGTGATGGCTGCCGAGGATTCGCACCTTGCGGCTCGCACGGATGGTGTCGCCGCCGATGCCACGCCGGTGTATGTGGCTGGTGACGCCCGCAACGGCAGCTCGCTCGTGGTGAACGCCATGGCCGATGCCCTCGCCTGCGCCACAGAAGTCGCCGACGCGCTGGCACTGTAAGGTAGTCACGGAGATATTCAACAATCGAATCGGCAAGGGCTGTCCCTAACTGCCGGCACAAAAGGAACGTCCCTAAGTGCCGACAGTTAGGGACGTTCCTTTTCTGTCGGCATTCGGGGACACTCCTTGCGGATTTGCGAGCAGTTTGCTCGTTTGTCGACGTACGGGTGTTCATTTGTCGACTTCTTGGGCTGTGGTCACCTGTTGTTTATGTGGTGGCTGCGGGCATCTGGCTCAAAAGGGCGGGTTGGCCGTCTATGTTTACCTGCGGTTTTGTTGCGGTGCGCATTTTCGGTCAAGCTTTTCGTCAAGTGTTTGGTCAGCATCTGGTTTGCAGCCGGAGGCCCATTTTGCCCGTGCTGGCAGTGGCTGCCCACCTTCCTCGTAAGCTCAAATTGAGGTCCATCAGTTTGAGGAGGATGCCATGACTGACCATGTTTTTGACCGAGCGCAGCTGTCCGAAGTCGTCGGCAACGATATTGCCGATATGGCTCACTTTTGGATGCTGCGGAAGTTTCAATTCCTAGAGCCGGCTCGTGAGCAGTTCGAGATCATTGTCGATCCGTGGCTCAGCTATTGCACCGAGCCCTCACAAAACGAAATTATGGCCTACAACATGGCGTTTACCGATTGGCTGCTCTTTGAGCGCCCCTATCGTCATGGTGCGACGCTGCTCGAACTGTATGTGGACGAGCCGCCGGCGTCGCTTTCGGCTGCGTCGCTCAAACGGCTCGAGCAGGTGCGCGACACACAGTATTTCTCGCGCTTTGGCATTTTGGACAAGGATTCTGCAACCGGCATGGTTGCGCTGAAGGATACGCGCACTGACCGTCGTTTTGATGTTTACGACCCGCACATCGTGCAAAAGGGGCACTGGAACGATGGCGCGATTGCGGTGCGCCTCGCGTGCGTGGACGATGTCTGGCTGACGGCGGGGCAGCTCTATCTGTACGACATTGCCCGCCTGAGCGACACGGCAGTCGATGGGCCGGGCGCGGTGCATCCGGAGGACCTACAGGACGGTTTTGACACCTCGTGCATCAGTTTCTTCCTGCGTCTGGTTCGCGACATCATGGGCGCCCAGGGGCGGTACGTAAGGTCGCTCAACATCTACGAGCAGGAATGGGAGTAGAGGTTGGGGCCGCTGCCGGTTTGTCTTGAGCTGTAACGTTTAGGGGCCGTTTGGGGCCGTAACTGTTACAGATCGAGATGGACTGGTGCGGGCTGTCCGAATGTCTCAATCTGTAACAACTGGAGGTAATTCTGGTCCGTAACTGTTACAGATCGAGACTGAAGGTTGGCTGCCGATGAATTATCTCAATCTGTAACACCTGGCGGCTGAAAACCGGTCTACCTGTTACAGATTGAGACAAAGGGTCGGACCGCTGCCGAAAGATCTCGATTTGTAACATCTGGAGGCTTAGATGCCGTCTTCCTGTTACAGATTGAGACGTTTACCAGCGGCGGCAATGGCAGTAATGGTTCGTTTGCCAGAATTGGTGGTGATGGAAGTGTCCAATGCTGTCCGCGAACACAAATATACGACTCGTAACACATTGGCACGAAACAGGATGCTCGCTCGGCTCACGGAGGCGGCTGAGCAAGGCATGCTGCTTGCGACGCACGACAATGCCGAGCTCATGTGGCTGCGACGGCATGTGGGAACCGATGATATCGCGGAGCCCGAGCCGTATCTGTTCTGTTTTCAGCATGATTGGGATGCACTGACGCCAGCGGAGCGAGCGCTGCAGACTATCAAGGGGCTTGCGGATTTTCATCCTGATTGGGCGTTCTGGGGATACGATGCGGCGCTCGTGTGGGGCCTGGAGGTGCCGAATGATCTGCTCGGTCCGCGTTTTCTTGTTAAGACGGGCTGTACCGCAGCGCTGAGCGGTGGGTGCAGGTTGCTGCGCCCGCAGATGGCGGGTGCGCTCGAGCGTGTCGACGGTGTGTGGGTGACGCCGTTTTGGCGCACGGTGGAGGATTGCCTGCTACGGGCGCCGTTTTCGTATGGGTTGGCAATTGCCGATTCTGCCTTGCGGGCGAAGGGTTCGTCGCGCGATGAGTTACGTGAGCGGCTTCGCGCCGATTGCGATGGTCGGCGTGGATATCGCAGGGCGCAGGTGATTGCGTCGTATGCGGACGGGCTGTCCGAAAACGGCGGCGAGTCTCGGTTTCGAGCGTTCTTCATTGCGTATGGCTTTCCGGTGCCGGAGTTGCAGGTGGAGTTTCGTGACCCGCTCGATCCGAGCCAGGTGTTTCGGGCCGACTATTTTTGGAAGCTTGAGGACGGGACGTGTGTAATTGGCGAGCTGGACGGAAAGGGGAAGTATGCGCTGCAGGCCGACGAGGGCCGGAAGTCCGTCGACCCGTTTGTGGCGGAACGTCAGCGAGAATCCCATCTAACGATGCTCGGGCACAAGGTGCTTCGGTTTACGTTTGATGAGCTCAAGAATCCGGGGAAGCTGGTCGAGAAGATGAGACTGGCAGGTATTCCTCAGCAGGCTGAGTTGGCTGAGGAATGGAAGCGCCAGTGGTATGGGCGCTGAGGGGTGCCGCGCTGGCCCCGTTCATCCTCACATCCCTTTCTTTTATCCGTTAACCGATATGTGTGACTTTAGTCCGCTGCATTAGGTGATAATGGACAAATGTTGAAGTTTTCTGAGGGAGGGGAGCCCGATATGGCGTCTGCCGATCGTCCCACGTTGTTTATCAATGCGACTATTCTGGATGGCTCGGAGCATATGGAGCCGCAGTCCGATATGGCCGTGTCTGTTGAGCGCGGCGTCATCACCTGGATTGGCCCGAGTGCCGTGGCGCAGGCACCAGCGGGTGCCGAGGTCATCGACCTGGCAGGCGCGTACCTCATGCCGGGCCTCATCAACATGCACGTGCATCTGTGCGGCTCGGGCAAGCCGGTTTCGGCGGGCGATGCGGGCGTGCTCATGAAGAAGCTCGATAATCCCGTGGGCCGCGCCATCGTTCGTCATATCCTCAAGGGCAGCGCCCAGCAGCAGCTGGCGAGCGGCGTGACCACGGTACGCGGCGCAGGTGACCCGCTGTTTGCCGACATCGCCGTGCGCGACGCCATCGACGCCGGCAAGTATCAGGGCCCGCGTCTGGTGGCGCCGGGCACGGGCGTTACGGTGCCGGGCGGCCACGGCGCGGGTCTGTTCGCACAGGTGGCCAATACTCCCGCCGAGGCAGCCGAGCAGGTGCGCGACCTGTATGCGCGCGGCGCCGACGTCATCAAGTTGTTCGTGACGGGCGGCGTGTTCGACGCGACCGAGGTGGGCGAGCCGGGTGTGCTGCGCATGCCGGTCGATGTCGCCGCGGCGGCGTGCAAGGCGGCGCACGAGGTCGGCCTTTCGGTTATGGCCCATGTCGAGAGCACCGAGGGCGTAAAGGCTGCACTCCAGGCCGGCGTCGATACGATTGAGCACGGCGCTCCGATGACCTCGGAGATTCTGGATCTGTATCACGGTGCCGCGGGTACCCAGCTTGAGGGCCGCGCGCCGAGCGTGACCTGCACGATTAGCCCGGCGCTGCCGTTTGTGCTGCTCGACCCGAAGAAGACCCATTCGACCGACACGCAAAAGAAGAATGGCGACATCGTGTGCTCGGGCATTATCGAGAGCGCTCGCGCCGCGCTGGATGCCGGCGTTAAGGTGGGCCTAGGCACGGACTCGAGCTGTCCGTTCGTGACGCAGTACGATATGTGGCGCGAGGTGGCGTACTTTGCCAAGTACGTCGGCGTGAGTAATGCCTTTGCGCTGCACACGGCCACGCAGGTCAATGCCGAGCTGCTGGGTCTGGGCGACGAGACCGGCATGATCGAGTGCGGCAAGGCGGCCGACATTTTGGTAACGCGCGGGAATCCTCTGGATGACCTGTCGGCCCTGCGTGAGCCGATGCACGTGATGTGCCGCGGCGGCTTGGTGCGCAAGCTAAAAGTCAAGCACATTCCCGAGGTCGACACCGAGCTCGACGCGATCATGGCTATGCCGGCAGAGGCGCTGGCCGAGGAGCTTGCCCGCGACGGCGTGGCGTAGGCGCATGAAAAAAGCCGAGGTCTCAACACGAGACCTCGGCTTTTTTATCGAACAAATACTTAAGATTTGGGACAAACAAACCTGATTAATTTGTCCCACGCGTGGCTGCTAGGAGCGGGTTTCCATCTTGGCGTGGCACTTGGGGCAGGTGACGCGGATCTTGCCCTTGCCCTTGGGGACGGAGAGCATCTGGCCGCAGTTGGGGCACTTGAGGTAGGCCGTGGTCTTGCGGCCCTTCCACATCTTCTTGGCCGTGCGCTTGGCGCGCTCCAGGTCCTCTTTGCTGGCGCCGGCTGCGCGCGAGGCGTTGGCCGCTGCGGCGCCGCCGCCCAGGCTGGCGACGAACTTGCCCAAGCCGGGGACGTTCGCAGTCGCGGAGACAAAGGCTTCGTTCTCCTTGCGGCGTGCGTCGACGTTCTTGGACAGGCCGCGCAGCACGCCGATCACGATGACGGCGATGGCGATCCAACTGAGCCACTGGAAATGTGCGAGCGACCCAATCATCGCGAGGATGATACCGAAAAAGCCCAGCACGATGGTGAGTTCGTCGGCGCCGTTGCGACCTTTCATAAAGTTATCCATGCAGATTACCTTTCATTCGATATGCTGCACGCCTTTATACCCCATTTGGTGCATAGGGGACAGGTTAATCTGCACCAATGTGGTGCAAACGTACCTGTCCCCATTGCACCAGTGGCGGCGCAAGTCTGTCCCCGATGCACCAAGATGGTGCAAAGAAACCTGACCCTCTTGCATCAATTACTTGGCGAGTTTGTCGACGACGCGTTCGATTTCGGCGAGCTTGGCGGCCTTGAGCTCTTCGTCTCCCGATTCGATGGCAGATGCGACGCAGCCCTCGATATGCGCCTTGAGCACGTCGGCGTTGATGCGCGCAATGAGCGCCTGCGTTGCCATGAGCTGCGTGGAAATATCGACGCAGTAGCGGTCCTCCTCGACCATCCGCAGGATGCCGTCGATCTGCCCGCGTGCCGTCTTGAGCATGCGGGTCACCGATTTATGGTCTGCCATCATGGCGGGTCCTCGTTTCTGGTCGATCTTCCGGTTGCCCCGTCAGTTGCGGTGAAATACGGACTGTCTAAAGGCCTAGAGCCGCAAAACAGTCCGTATTTCACCGCAACTGAGGGCGGGGATGGGCGGGCGGTAGCTACTACGCGGCGGTCACGGACAAGGCGTGGAACTTCTCGCCGGCGGCCTCGACGGCTGCGGCGAGCTGCTCGGCGGTCACAGTG
>CAKUGX010000052.1 GCA_934654765.1 uncultured Collinsella sp.
GTCCCAGGTCACAAACGACCAGTCAGCATCGGCCTTGGTGTGATAGGTGGGATGGCTGTGGATCTGGCCCACCAGCAGCACCGCCTCGAGCTCATAGCCGTTCTCGACGCCGAGCACCTGGCGCGCGTAATCGCTCGAAGCACCGCCATTGTTTGCCTCGCGTAGACGGCTCTGGATCCACACGCTGCCCAGACCCAGGTCATCGGCCATAACGTGCATGTTCTCCATGGCGATGGAGCAGTCCTCCACCCAGGTATCGGACACGCCCGGATCGCCGAAAACCGCGATAGCGGCGCCGGCGGTCTTAAACGCAGCCGGAGCTGGCTTGCGCATACCGGAGAGAGCCTCGAGTTTCTCGGGGTCGGTCGCGACCACAAAACGCCACGGCTTCTTGCCCTTGCCCGTGGGGCCAATGAGACCGGCAGTCAGAATCTTCTCGAGCTCCTTGCGGCTCACCGGCTCACCCGTATACGAACGAACGCTGCGGCGCTTCATCAAGATGTCCATTAAAGCCATCGTGTCCTCCTTTGTCGGTAGAATGCCATCCTTATTGCGGACCGATGGACGGCGAGCTGGTATATCCGCTATGGATAGAAATTGCTTCCCAAATTACCCTCATTAGGCAAGAAGTCTAAACTCCAGTGCCATATCCATCGCCAGTGGACAAACAAGATTGGCGCAAACAAACCTGACCCCTTTGCACCACTTGGTGCATTGGTGTCAGGTTTCTTTGCACCAAATGGCGTGTGCCGTTAAGCGGAAGGGGCGTTAGCGGGACCTTCTTTTGGGCATACAATGGCTATTGGCTTGCTGCGGTGAAGGTTTGTCCGCTCCGCAGTTATTTCAAACGTTAAAGGAGTATGTATGTCCGTTGAGGTCATGAGGTCTGTGATCGATGCAGCCGAGGGCCGCGTGCCCGTCGATACGCTGTTTACCAATGCGCAGATTGTCGACGTATATGGCCAGCGCGTGGCGCCAGGTAGCGTTGCCGTCAAGGATGGCGTAATCGTTGGCGTGCTCTACAACGGCCGGGACGATGCCGCCGGTACCTACGAGGCTGCCGAGGTCATCGACTGCCAGGGCCGCTACATCGCCCCCGGCTTTATCGACGGGCACCTGCATATCGAATCTTCGAACATCCGCCCCGCCGAGTATGCGCGCATGGCGGCGACGCGAGGCACCACTACTGCTATTGCCGACAGCCACGAGATTGCCAACGTGGCGGGTCTGGACGGCCTACGTTTTATGATCGAGGACGGCCGTCGCGCGCCCATTTCCATCAAGTACATGATGCCCTCGTGCGTGCCCGCGCTGCCCGATGAGCAGGCCGGCGCCGTCATTACCGCCGCTGATATGCAAGCGTTTTTTGCCGAGCATCCGGGCGATGTTTTTGGTCTGGGTGAGATGATGAACCTGCCGGGCGTCTTTATGGCCGACCCCGAGACCTGCGCCCGTATCGACGCCGCCAACCAGACGCCATCGAAGCAGGTCGACGGTCATGCGCCGCTCGTTGCGGGCAAAGACCTCAACGCCTACGCCGCAGCAGGCATTATCGCCGACCACGAGTCGACGATTCCCGAGGAGGCGCTCGACAAGCTGTCCCGCGGCATGTATGTGATGCTGCGCGAGGGTACGTGCAGCCATGACCTGGCCAATCTGTCGCCGATGCTGCTGGAAAACCCCGCCCGCGCCCGTCGATGCTGCTTTGCGACCGACGACCGCGCTCCCTCCGATGCGCTTTCGACCGGCATGATCGACAATGCCTGTCGCGTGGCTATCGAGGCTGGCATTGACCCGGTCGTTGCCATCTCCATGGCGTCCCTGTCCACGGCCGAGGCGTTTGGCCTGGACCACGGTTGCCGCGATCCGCACGAGCTGCGTGGCGCCATCGCCCCGGGCAAGCGTGCCGACCTGCTGGTGCTCAATGACCTGACGTTTGCCACAGCTCCGCATCGCGTGTATGCCGCCGGTGCTCTGGTGGCGCAGGACGGCACCTTTGTGGGCGAGATCGCACCCGAGATGGCCGAGGTCGCGGCCCTTGCCGATGAGCTGCGCGCCTCCGTTAAGCTGCCGAAGCTTTCGCTCGACGTATTCGACTATGCCTTTAAGCCGGGCGAGGCCGTGATTGACGTGGTGCCGGGTAAGGCCATCACGGGCATGGCTCGCCCCGAGAGCGCCGAGGGCCTGCGCCGCATTATGCTGATCGAGCGCCACGGCCGCGGTGTGTCACTGCAGGCCGAGGGCGCCGACGGTGATGGTCCTGCGGGCCTGGGTCTTGTCGGCAAGCATATCGGTCGCGGCTGGGTGCGCGGCTTTACCATCACCGGTGGCGCCATCGCCTCGACGATCGGCCACGACTCGCATAACGTGTGCGTCGTGGGCGATAACGCTGCCGATATGATGGCGGCTGTCGAGGCCGTGGGCCAGGGTGGTCACGTGCTGGTGCGCAACGGCGAGGTCGTGGCGCGTATTCCGCTGGCGCTTGGTGGCCTGATGAGCGAGGGCACGGCCGAGGATGTCGCCGCGCAGCACGACGACTTTATGGTCAAGGCGCGCGCCATGGGTATTGAGCCGCCGCTCGACCCCATCATGGGCATCATCTTCCTGCCCCTGCCGGTCATCCCGACGCTCCGCATCCGCCCCGAGGGCATGTTCGACGTCACGACCTTTACCTACGCCGACTAGTCATCGGGGACGTTCTTAAACGACTAGCCACCTGCGACACTCTTTGACTTGTCGCCTGACGCCGCGACCGTGAGTCCTCTGGCGCGTGTGAGCTATTTGCTAGGTCCTTGTAACGTTTGCGTCCGCGGAGTCTTATCTGAGCTCCCTTTGGGTACGTTGGAATCGGATACACGTTCGATTCCAACAAGCCCGAAGGGAGCTTTTCTATGTTTAAACTGATTGCATCCGATATGGACGGCACACTGCTTGACGAAAACGGCCAGGTGCCTCCCGAGACCTACGAACTGATTCTGGCGCTACGCGAGCATGGTGTGCATTTTGCCGCATCGTCAGGTCGTCGCTACGATCGCCTGTGCGAGTTCTTTGCGCCCGTTCGCGACAAGATGGACTTTGTCGCCGCTAACGGTGCCCAGGTCTACGCCGACGGCAAAATGGTAGACCGTGAGGTGTATTCGCACCTGGCGATTCGAAGGCTCGCCCAGGCTGTCGCGACGTTTCCCAATCTGCATCTTGCGCTTTTTGACCGAACCAAGTCCTTCCTGCTCGATGACGAGTGCAAGTTCGTGCGTGAGGTCGATAAGGACCTTCCCAATGCCGAGCGCATTTGGGAGTTGCCCGATCCCAGCGTAAATATCATCAAGGCGAGTATCTTTTGCGATGACGGTGCCGTTATGGACAGCGCCTACGTACTGCAGCGGGAACTTGGTCAGCTCTTCACTTTTGCGCCTTCGGGCAACGCGTGGATCGATGCCATGCAGCCCGGCGTGTCGAAGGCCTCGGGCATCGCACAGCTCGCGGAGCATTACGGCATTGGACGCGACGAGGTCATGGCGTTTGGCGACTCGATGAACGACTATGAGATCATTCGCTTTGTCGGCACGGGCTGCGCGATGGAAAACGCGCGCCCCGCGCTCAAAGCGGTTGCCAATCGCGTCGTAGGCTGTAACCGCGACCACGCCGTTCAGCAGGAGCTCCGTCGCGTGCTGGAGAGTCTCGCTTAATCCGGCAGATGGGGACGTTCCTTTTCTGCCGGCAGTGGGGGACAGTCCTTGCAGCTTTTTCGCGAAGACTGTCCCCAACGACTAGTCATTTAAGAGCGTCCCCAATGACTAGGCGAGGGCGGCTATGATGGTGCGGGCGACGCCGTCGTGGTCGTTGTCGTATTCGGTGATGGCGTCGGCGGCCTCGCGGTCCTCGGGCTCGGCGTTGATCATAGCCGTGCCGTGGCCCGCCGCCTGCAGCATGGGGATATCGTTGATGTTGTCGCCGAACGCCCAGGCGTCGGCGAGAGACTCGCCCAGGTGCTCGCATAGCCACGTGAGGGCCGTTCCCTTGGTGGCGCCCTCGCCCATGACCTCGATATTCATGGCGTACGAACGCGTGACCTCAATGCCTCCGAGCGTGTTGAGCTCAGCCGCGATGGCATCGCGATCGGCCGGGTCGTGCCAGTACATGGCGATGCGTTCGAGCGCCTCGACCTCGTCGATCTTGCTGTCGATATCCATGTCGATCGGTGTTCGTGTGCGCTTGAGCGAAGCTGCGATGTGGGGGTCGCCGCCACAGAATTCGTCCAGGCGCGTGTAGAGCGAGCGGGGGAGGAAGCACTGGCCGTCCGCGAAGATATCGAAGGTGACGTCGTGGCCGGCGGCAATGCGGTGGATGCGGTGGGCGATGGCGCGATCGAGCGGACGGCTCAGGATGCACGTGGCGCGCGAGACGTCGGTGGGTGCATCGTCGTCGAGCTGCCAGACACTGGCGCCGTTGGCGCAGACCGCATAGTGCACGGCGGGGTGGGCGAGGATCGGCTCAAAGACGCCCGACAGTGGGCGACCCGTGCAGGGCACAAACTCAATGCCGCGGCGTGCGAGTTCGTCGAGCATCGCCCAGGTGGCGTCGCTCATCTGCTTGTCGCTCGTCAGCAGCGTTCCATCCATATCGGAAAACACAATCATTCGTTGCGATCCTTTCTACTGGCATAAAAAGCGTGGCCGAGGGCGGTGATGCCCTGGCCACGCTCGGGTTCTATAACGGTCCGCGTCCTAGCGGTCGGCGAGTGGCTTGTACTCCAGCGGCTCGATAACCGGGCGATATGCGGGGCGGATGATGCGGTGCGCGCAGAAGAGCTCTTCCATGCGGTGCGCCGACCAGCCGGCCATGCGGGCGACGGCGAACAGCGGCGTAAAGAGCGTCTCGGGCACGCCGAGCATCTTGTAGATAAAGCCCGTGTACAGGTCGATGTTGGCGCAGATGGGCTTGGTCATGCCGTGATCGCGCATCACTTGCGGGGCCAGGCGCTCGATGCGCTCGATGAGCGCGAACTCCTCGCCCAAGTCCTTCTTGGCGGCAAGCGTGCGCGCGTAACGGCGGCACACCTCGGCGCGTGGGTCGCTCAGCGTATAGACGGCGTGGCCCATACCGTAGATGAGGCCGGTGCCGTCGAAAGCCTGCTTGTCGAGGATCTTGCCCAGGTAGGCCGCGACCTCGTCCTCGTTTTCCCAGTTGGAAACATGCGCGCGGATGTCCTCGTGCATGGACACGACTTTGGCGTTGGCACCGCCGTGGCGCGGGCCCTTGAGCGAGCCGATAGCCGCGGCGTAGGCGGAATACGGGTCGGTGGCCGAAGACGACAGTACGCGGCAAGCGAAGGTGGAGTTGTTGCCGCCGCCGTGCTCTGCATGCAGCATGAGCATCACGTCGAGCAGCATGGCTTCGTCGCGGGTGAACGCCATGCCACCGCGCAAGACCTGTAGGATGGTCTCGGCGGTGGAGAGACCGGGCGTGGGGTGCGGCACGTGAACCTCGGAGCCGCGAAGCTTGGCGACCGAGGCCATGTGTGCGAAGGCGGCGATGCGCGGGAGACGTGCGAGCATGGAAATGGCGACGTCGATTTCGTGCTCGGGCGTGATCACGTCTGGTTCGGCATCGAAGGCGTAGAGCAACAGTACGGCGCGCTGGAGCACGTTCATGATGCTCGACGACACCGTGGTCATAGGGAACTCTTTAACGTACTCGTCGCTCAGATGTCTAAAGGCGCCCAGGCGCTCACAAAAGCCGTCGAGCTCTTCCTTGTTGGGCAGCGAACCCGTGATAAGCAGATAGGCGACTTCTTCGTAGCCGTAGCGATTCTCGGCCTGGGCATTGTTGACCAGATCCTCGATGCTGTAGCCGCGAAGCGTGAGTTTGCCCTGATCGGGCACGACCTTTCCGTCGACCTTGTTGTAGCCGTGCACGTCCGAGATACGAGTGAGGCCCGCGACCACGCCCGAGCCGTCGGCATTGCGCAGACCGCGCTTGACATTGTGCTCGACAAACAGGCCCTCGTCATAAGGGTTGGTCGGCAGGCCGTGGTAGAGGCTTTCGCTCTCAGACGAAATCTGGCGGCTTGCTTCGTAATCCAGGACTAGTCGGCTCAAGTGGTCATCGAAGCGGTAATAGATTTTCTTGGCGTCGTAGGCCATGTGCGCTCCTCTCCGGGCCGTGTGGGGGCGGCGTGCTTGAGTGCAGATGCGCCGGCCTGTTCCTGCACGGCCTGTTCGCTACAGGCGGTACATAAAGTTGAAGACGTCCTCGCGCTGGATGGACACGTTGACGCCCGAAAGCTCGCCGGCCTCGGCCAGCGCCTTCTGCAGCTCGGCGAAGTCGAGCTTGGACTCGGCGGTATCGGCCAGCATGGTCATGGTGAAGATGTCCTCGATAATGGACTGCGTGATGTCGCGGATGTCGACGTTGGCCTCGCCTAGGACACGGGTGACGCCGGCGACGATGCCGGGGCGGTTCTTGCCAAGGACGGTGATGACGATACGGGAGGACGAGATCTCGGCCATGGGAAACCCTTTCGCGTGGTTGCGGCGCGCGCGGGACGCTCCGCTGCGGTACAGTATTCATCATTGTACCTGTCTGGCGCCAAAAGGGGTGTGCTTACTGCGGCGTTACACGTCTGCAACATGAGCGTAAGGGGGAAGGCCGTACGGGGAAGAGCCGTCTGGCGCGTGTCCGGCTCGTGTTGGGTTGATTTCCGATCTCAGCCGAACACATTGAGCGGACAGGCCGTTCCCGCAGTCAGCCGAACGCCTCCGACGGCTGATTCCGAACTGGAAGCGGAGGGCATCCCCGCCCTTCGGTAGGGGATACCGCTCCGCGGCGCATGCCGCGGGCGGCGCCCCTATCGGACCACCGTGACCTCAGTTGGGATGGGCCCAGCACTGCCGCGTACTCGGTGAGCTAGAGCCAACTGTTCGTCTTCACGTCGCGTATGGCGATATTTCGGTCGTCCGGCTCGGTGATGCCGTAGCCGAACGCCTGGAGCGTCTCGATGGACTCCTGGATCCTCTGTTGGAACATGGGACCCGGATCGACCCTCGGCCCGAGGTGCCCGCGCCAAAGGCACGGCGTGGCGCGCAGCATGTTATGGATTTTGGAGATGGGCTCGATGTCGGCGTAGACGTTGAGCGTCGCCATGGCGTCCTTGTGGCCGAGGATCGATTGGAGCGCCTTGATATCGCCGCCTTGGCGGATCCACTGCGTTGCGAACGTGTGGCGAAGGCCGTGGAACGTGATCAGCTCGTCGTTGGTGCCCATGAGGCCGTTGGTCTCCGAGAACGTCTTGAACGCCCTGCGGATATAGCTTGTCGTCGCGAAGGTCGCGCCCGGCTCCGACAGGATGTAGCAGTCCCCGATCTCGACCGCCCCGGTAAGGCCGCGCAAGCGCAGCTTTCCGCAGTCGATCTCGTGGGTCTCCTTCAGGAAGGGGAGTAGGCCGACCGGGTCGATGGGGATACCCCTGGCGTCATGGGTCTTGGTGTCCTTGATGAACGAACCCATTCCCTTCGCGTACGCCACCGAGTGTCTGATCGAGATCAGGCCCGTCTCGAAATCCACATCGCACCACCGAAGGCCGCAGACCTCGCCGATTCGCATCCCCGTGTGCAGGGCGAGTACGACCGCCCTCTAATCCTCGGCGGACCAATCGAGTCCGAACTCCTTTCGGGCATCCTCTTCGCTCATGACTTCGAGAAGGTCTCCGGGTTGGCAACGAAGGGCGAGGCATAGCTGCTCGAGTGTGTTGAAGCGAATGCCGCGAATATGCCCTTTTTTAATACGGGACAGGTTCACGGGCGTGGTTCCAATCCTTTCGGCAAGTTCGTTCGAGGAAATCTTTCGCTCGGCCATGATCTTGTCGAGGCGAACAATTACGGGCATGGCGTTTCCTTACGCAATCTCGTCGGAGTCGAGGTACAGCTCTCGGGCGTACAAGAAGAGCTGGGAAAGCATGAACAGGACGATGCCGAGAACCAGAGAGGTCCAATCGAATGATGAAGCGATCTCTTGGGTGCCGACGGCCCCCTCGCCGCCAAACATCGAAACGGAGGTTTTGAGTGAGCCGGCGTAGAGGCTGGTGGCAGCTTGAACAACGAAGAGAATGCCGAGCACCTTCAAGCATGTCGCAGACCCTTTCTTGAAGGGGTCTCCGCTCTTGATCGTCCACACGAGAACGGCGCTGAGGATGGTCGTAGCGATACCGATGACGGCAGGGACCAATGTCGAGATCGCAAGGGCTGGATACGCGGGGGAGTCTGCAATTACAGGGTTGTCGAGCACTTCGATTGCTGGCTTTAAGGAGAACGCCACTTGTGCGATGGCGGTGGCGCAAAGGGTCGCAGAGGCTATCGCACATGCGATGCGGAAGGAATGAAGCCGGGGAGTGCGATTGTCGGAACTCATAATAACCTCCGAAGAATTTAAAAAACTCAGGTTACTTTTTAACAGTTTATGTTAAATTGACTTTGCCGGCAAGTAATAAGGGCCGAGCATTTTGTTCGGCCCCTCTGTTCCGACTGGATGAGGTTAAGGTTGGCGATGAATATGCTCAAAATCTCGAAGGCGATCTTTAGGTCGCTTCTCTCCTCCAGGTCGCTCTGTGTTGTCGTTGTTGCGTTGATGGTTCTTTGTGCTCTGCCCGTCTTCAGGAGCGCGGCTGGCATCGACGGACGGGTCGAATACCTCGAGTCGGGAATAACCCGTGTTGAGCAGGAATTGTCAGCATCCTATGCGGATGCGCTTGTGAATGCGGGGGAGGACGGTGTCTATACCTCTTCATCAAGCATGCCCGCGCTTCTGTACCCTCTTGCCGCGGGACGTCTTATCTTGGCACCGCTCTCTCCCCTACTTCCGTTTCTGCAGATATCGGATGGAGAGTACACCTATTATGACGGATCGAAGGAGTACTTGCTATGGGTCGCAACGGCCGTTGCCGTCTCGTTCCTTGCCGCGCGTCTTAACAAACGTGAAAAGCTCATCATCCAGGCACCGATGGGCGAGCTGGGTAGACTTGTTGCATCGAGCGTATGGGCGAGTGTTTTTGCAATGCTTGCCGTCCTCGCCATCAATCTTCCAGGGATAATCGCCGCGCTTGTGAAGAATGGCCCGGGCTCGCCGTTCTATCCGATAGGCTACATTCAATATGCGACTCCGGTTATCAAACCGGCTTGGCTGGTGTTCGCGCAGACGGCCATCTTGCAATTCTTGGTGGCAGCGTTCATCTCGCTTGTCGTTCACCTTGCCGTGAAGATTGCCAATAACCCTACGCTTGGAATCGTGTTCGTATGTGCCCTGATGGGGGTGACGATGGTTCCCGGGTATTACGGAAGATCCATCGCTTTACGTGAGTTCGCCCTGTTGAATCCCCTTACGTATGCGAACACTGAGTTGACCGTCGGCGCCTATAGCCCGTACCCGACAACGCAGATAGTGAATCTGCCTGGACTTTGCTTCGAGCGTGGCGCGATTGCCCTCGTATGCGCAATCGGGATCGAGGTGCTGGCAATTAGCCTGCTTTGCGTTGCTGGAAAGAGCGGCTGCGCGCGCCCGATATCCCCGATTTGTCTTGAGAGAGGTTCCTTCACTGCATCGAGAACGGCAACTCGTTCGAGCGCTTGTGCCTCCGCCGTTGCATACGTAAGAACGATGGGGAAACTGCTCCTGCGTTCTCCTACCCTCGCCGTATGCGCGATTGCAATGTCGGCGACGATGCTGGCCCCGGCTCTGGTCGAGATGTTTCCTGACGCTGATAACGTTTCCGCTGTTCGGTATAGGGATGGGGAGCTCCGTTCAATAGATCGGTATCTAGAGCAGAACGCTGCGAATATGGACGTCGAGGGCAAAGCGGCCCTGGAAGACATGCGGGATGCTCTTTCGGGTTTCGTGTACGCGCCTATGCCTGCGGAGGGGTTTCGAAGCCTTGCGACGTACGAGCGCGCTCGAGGTGAGCTGGGCGCGGCAGATGCGACTCTCCTGCAATCGATCGGAATCGAGCCGGAGACTCCTTCTCGTGCGGAGGCGCGCGCCCTTCTGCTTGAGTCGATCGCGAGCTTGCCGGACCCCAAGGTTTACGAGTTAAGTACGAAGATGCCCCCATTAATCCTCCTTTCGTATCTCCAGGCAGCGCTTCCCTCCTTATTTTTGCTGTTGCCCGTGGTTGTCACATCGCTCGCGTGCACCCACCTGCAGTGTCGTTCCCTTCTGGTTCTCCAGATCCCCGCAACAGCGCATGTGCGTTTTCTGACGGCTGTTGCGCTGGCTCTCCTGCTTGGCTTGGTGCTGCTTTTGGTGTCGATGGTTCCCGCTGTCGTTGTGTCCGTGATTAAGAACGGTGCGGGTGGATCGGAGTATCCCGTCGCTCTCATTCGGGCGGGAGCTTCGACAACGTCCATGGTGGGGGAGGCGGTGTTGTGCAGTATTCCGTTGCTGGTCATGGCATACGGCGTGATTTCCGTCGTCGCTGCGTTGACAGCAGCGATTAGCCGCAACCCCGTTGTCACCGGAATGGTTTGCGCGGTTCTCTTGGTGTTGGGTTCGTTGAGCGCTCATGTTGAAAGCGTGGGCATGGGCGTCGCGCTGCTGGCTCCATTCGCCTCGTTTGATCCCGCTTCCCAGGTGGGGACGATTGGGTTCCTTGGGCGAGGGACGAACGCGATGCCTTTTGGAGAGGTCGTCGGCGCATCGGGCGCTCTGCTGGTGGTCTTGGGCGCCGTATCTCCGTTGATGGTGCGCCTGAGTGTTCCAAAGATCGAAAGGGGATGATCTCGATGATTGACCTTCAAACGCTGACGATCTCTTATGGAAAGAAGGTGCTCGTAGATTCGGTGAACGCTGAGTTTGCCCCGGGTACGGTCTACGGTCTCGTCGCTCCGAACGGGCATGGAAAGACGACGTTGCTGCGTGCGATGGCAGGTTTGCCGGGTCCTCGCGTGGACGGGAGCATCGTTCTGGATGAGGTGCAGGGTACGGGTGCGAGAGAGGTCCGTTCTATGATCTTCTATGCACCTGGTGAGGGGACGCTGCTGTATCCCGGATTGCGTGCGGAAGATCACCTCAAGATGGTTTGCGATATGTGGCCGCATGCTCGCGATATCGAAGAGATAGTGGAACAAACGCAGATAGGCGAGTTCGCGAAGATGAGGATCCGCACTCTGAGCCAGGGCATGAAGCAGCAGCTTACCCTGGCGATTGCGTATGCGACGGGCGCGCGGTACCTTCTATTAGATGAGCCCATGAACGCGCTCGACCCCAGCAGGGTGGACTTGCATTCCGAGATTCTCAGGAAGCTGGCCGATTCTGGTACGTGCATCATCATGTCATCCCACATCTTGGATTCGGTCGATAGGCTGTGCGATGAGATTCTGTTTTTGAAGGATGGGAGGCTCATTAGAAGCATTCCGCAAGATGATGCTGCGCCGAAGTCTCCTGGATCCCATTTCGCAAAGCCTGCCGGACGCGCCGAGGGTGCGCTAAGCACGTATCGGCGACTCTACGAAAAGGGCGGGTAGAAATGCAAGTTAAAAATCTATGTGGCCAATGTGATGCCGTTAAACCCGCATATCGATACCGTTCAGCCATTCGCCTCGCCCCCGTCGCACGTATCTTCATCCGGTCTGTTACTTTTAATCTAACAGTTCTTTGAGGAACGTAGGTGCTTCTGAATGTACTGTCGACTTCTTCTCAAACTAATCCTAAGAGACAAGGCCGTATGGATTTGTACGCTCGTTCTCGCTGCAG
>CAKUGX010000053.1 GCA_934654765.1 uncultured Collinsella sp.
CCTCGTGCTGTGGGCGATTCCAGTTTTCGGTGGAAAACGCATAGGCCGAAAGCACGTCGACGCCCAGGCGCACGCAGGCGGTAATGATCTCGCGCAGGGAGACGATGCCTGCCTTGTGGCCCTCGGTGCGGGCAAGACCGCGCGATGTGGCCCAACGGCCGTTGCCGTCCATGATGCACGAGATATGGTGCGGAATGTTATTGAGGTCAAGGTCGGAAAAACCGACGCCCGCAGGGGCGTCGGCAAAGTACTCGACCAGTTTATGCTCGTCGTATTGCACCTTAGATCTCCATGACCTCGGCTTCTTTTTCCTTCAGAAGCTCCTCGACCTTGGCGACATACTCATCGGTGTGCTTCTGGACCTTGGCCTGCTCGCGACGGACATCGTCCTCGGTGAGCTCCTCATCGCGCTCGAGCTTATTGTTGAAGTCACGACGGATGTTACGGATAGACACCTTGGCCTGCTCGGCGTACTCGCGGCACTCCTTAACGAGCTCGCGACGACGCTCCTCAGTGGGAGCCGGGAACGGCAGACGAACGACGGTGCCATCGGAGTTGGGGGTAATGCCCAGATCGGAAGCGCCGATGGCCTTGACGATGGCGTTGATGAGCGCCTTGTCCCACGGCTCGATGAGCAGCATGTGGGCCTCGGGGGTCTTGACGGCGGCAACCTGCGTGACCGGCGTGGGGACACCGTAATAATCAACGGTGATGTCGGACAGAATGTTGGCGTTGGCGCGGCCGGTACGAACCTTGGAGAAGTTATGCTTGAGGGACTCGAGCGACTTGTCCATATGGGCGGTGATGTTCTCTGCCATGCTTAATCCTCCTGATAGACGAGCGTGCCGACGGGCTCACCCGCGAGCGCGCGTTTGACGGTGTCCTCGCCATCGATGTTGAGGACCAAAATAGGCATACGGTTATCCTGGCACAGGGCCGTAGCCGTGGAATCCATAACCTGCAGGCCGCGAACGAGAACCTCGTGATAGGTAATCTTGTCAAAACGGACGGCATCGGCACACTTGACGGGATCCTTGTCGTAGATGCCGTCAACCTTGGTGGCTTTAATCAGAATCTCGGCGCCGATCTCGCACGCACGAAGAGCCGCGGCGGTGTCGGTCGTAAAGTACGGATTGCCCGAACCGGCGGCAAAAATAACGACATTGCCCTTGGAAAGATGGTTGATGGCGCGACGGCGAATATAGGGCTCGCAGATCTCGTTCATCTGGATAGCGCTCATCACGCGGCAGGGAACATCGTTATGCTCGAAGGCATCCTGCAGGGCGAGCGCGTTCATAACGGTCGCGAGCATGCCCATGTAGTCGGCCTGAGCACGCTCCATGCCACCGGCAGCGCCGGCCATGCCGCGGAAAATATTGCCGCCGCCGACAACGACGCCGACCTCATGGCCAACGGCGAGCAGCTCCTTGACCTGCTTGGCAAGATGGTCGGTAACCTTGGGGTCGATGCCATATTGGCCGTCGCCCATCAGTGCTTCGCCGGAAAGCTTAAGAAGCACGCGTTTATATCGGATGTCGGACAAAGCGATCCTCCTTTAATTAGACTCTCAATATGATAACAAAGGCTTAACGGGGAGCCATGAAAAAGCAGGCTGTGAGTAAAACCCACAGCCTGCTCATTACCAGCTACAAGAGCTTATTTACTCGCCACGGACCAGACGGTCAAAGGCAACGACGGTAATGGTGTCGCCGAGCTCCTTGGAGACCTGCTCAGCGTACTTCTTGATGGTGAGGGAGCTGTCCTTGATGAACTCCTGCTCGGTGAGCACGGACTGCTTGTAGAACTTCTCCAGACGGCCAACAGCCATCTTCTCCTGGATAGCCTCGGGCTTGCCGGACTCGGCAGCCTGAGCCATGTAGATCTGCTTCTCGTGCTCGACGGTCTCGGCCGGAACCTGATCGCGGGTAGCGCAGATCGGGGCGACGGCGGCAACCTGAAGGGCAACATCGTGAGCGAAGGTCTTGAAGGACTCGGCCTGAGCGGTCTCGGCCTTCTCGAAGGCGAACTCGACGAGGACGCCGATCTTACCACCCATGTGGATGTAAGAAGCGAGCGCGCCGTTCTCGGCCTTGCGGGCGGCGAAGCGGGAAATCTTCATGTTCTCGCCCATGATGTGAATCATCTCGGTGAGCTCGGAGGAAACGGTCTCCTCGCCCATCGGCTTCTCGAGCAGAGCGTCGACGTCAGCAGGCTCGGTGGTAGCGACAACCTCAGCGACCTTAGAAGCAAAGCCGGTGAACTTGGCGTTGGAGCCAACGAAGTCGGTCTCGCAGGAGAGCTCGAGCAGAGCGCCGGTCTTGCCATCCTCGGAGACGAACGCGGCGACAGCGCCCTCGTTGGTCTCACGGCCAGCCTTCTTGGCAGCCTTGGCAAGGCCGTTCTTACGCAGAACGTCGACAGCGGCGTCCATGTCGCCGTCAGCCTCGACGAGAGCCTTCTTGCACTCCATCATCGGGGAGTCGGTCATCTCGCGGAGCTGCTTGACCATAGCGGCGGTAATCTGGGCCATTGTGGTTCCTTTCAAAGAGATGAAAAAGAATTAACTAAGAATGATTTACTCGGCCTTGGGCTCAGCGGCCAT
Organism: uncultured Collinsella sp.; assembly: GCA_934654765.1. Classification (GTDB taxonomy): domain Bacteria; phylum Actinomycetota; class Coriobacteriia; order Coriobacteriales; family Coriobacteriaceae; genus Collinsella. Next base: position 2,603 of record CAKUGX010000053.1, read on the forward strand.
CTCGGCCTCGGAGACCTGCTCCTTGCCGGAGCCAGCGAGGCAGGCGTCAGCCATGAGCTCGCACATAAGGGTGACAGCAGAGATAGCGTCATCGTTGCAGGGGATGCCGTACTCGACCTCGTCGGGATCGGAGTTGGTGTCGATCAGAGCGACGACGGGGATGTTCAGGCGCTGAGCCTCCTTGATGGCGTTCTCCTCGCGCTTGGTGTCGATGACGAAGAGAGCCTGGGGCAGACCCTTCATGTCGCGGGCGCCACCGAGGTTGGTCTGGAGCTTGGTGAGCTCCTTGCCGAGCACAGCCTGCTCCTTCTTGGGGAGCACTGCCATGCGGCCGTCCTCGACCATGGCCTCGAGCTCCTCCATGCGGTTGATGCGGGAGCGGATGGTGACGAAGTTGGTCAGCATGCCGCCGAGCCAACGCTGGTTGATGTAAGGCATGTTGGCGCGCTCAGCAGCGTTCTTGACGGCCTCCTGAGCCTGCTTCTTGGTGCCGACGAACAGCACGTTGCCACCCTTGGCGACGTTCTTGACGAAGGTGTAGGCCTGGTCGGCGTCGAGGATGGTCTGCTTGAGGTCGAGGATGTAGATGCCGTTGCGCTCACCGAAGATGAACGGCTTCATCTTGGGGTTCCAGCGACGGGTCTGGTGACCGAAGTGGCAGCCGGCCTCGAGCAGGGTGCGGATATTAATCTTGGTAGCCATGTTAAACCTCCTGTGGTTTGCCTCCGCGCGGGGTCATCCTCCAAAACCAACCCGGACATGTGCTACCAAAGCCCGGGCACCACGGTATGAAGTAGCCGCGCGTGCGTGATAAAAACCTGTTGCCGTGAAGCAACCCGATGAATGATAGCAGGAATGCATCTTCCTGCCAACCCGCAATCAAAACCACACACCTGAGCGCGGCGCGGGACGTCCCAGCCACTATTCGCCGCGGGGATGGGCTTGAGCCACAGCCCGCTTAAGCCGATCGGGTGTGAGATGCGTGTAGATCTGCGTCGTGGACAGGCTCGCATGGCCCAGCAGCTCTTGAACCGAGCGCAGGTCCGCACCGCCCTCGAGCAAGTCGGTCGCAAAGGTATGGCGCATCGCATGCGGGGCGATGTCGGCCGGAATGCCGGCGAGCGTCGCCAGCGTATGGAACCGCCGCCGGAGGATGGCGGCGCTCATGCGATTGCCGCGCGCCGATATAAGCAGCGGATGCGGCCCGGTAGCGAGGTCACGGCGCTTTGCCTGAGCAAGCAACTCCGGCCTCCCCTCCTCAATATAGAGACGCGTCACCTCGAGCGCACGACGATACAGGGGGACGATACGTTCCTTGCCCCCCTTGCCCCACAGGCGCAACGTGCGTTCGGACCAAGCGATGGACTCCACATTGAGTGCTGCGAGCTCAGAGATACGGGCGCCAGATGCATAGAGCAGCTCGAGCATCGCCGCATCGCGCAGTCCCGCAGGCGTCGATGTATCAGGCGTCTTGAGCAGCGCCTCGACCTGCAGGGTCGTAAGGACGCCCGGCAGGTCACGCGGCAGCTTGGGCGATGCGATCGCCGAGACCGCATCGCCCTCGACAATCCCCTCGGCAGCCATCCAACGATAGAGCGATCGGATAGCCGACAGGTGCGCCGCAAGCGTTCGGGGAGCCACCTGCTCACGCGAAAACTCGGCAAGATAGCGACGAATGGTGCGCACGTCGGCAGCGAATGCATCGATATCCTCGCGCTCGCACCAGGCAGCGAAGCGCTCCAGCCTCGAGCCATAGGCCGTCACCGTGTTGGGAGAAAGTCCCTCGACGCGTGCGATATAGGCGATAAACGAGTCGACGGTGTCGTACAGGTCAAAGGCTATGACCGGTCGCCTCCAAACAGATCGGGGCGAGTAGACAGATAGGCGTCAAGGGCCTCGAGCGCACGGTCCGCATAGGCCTGGTAGCGGTCGCGCTTGCTGCGGCGCTTACCATCCTCGAGTGGCGGCAGCAGGCCAAAGTTGACATGCATGGGCTGATAGCCCACGGTGGCAGGATCGGTCGCATAGCCCACGAGCGCACCCAGGGCACCCACACGCGGCAACTCGACGCCCGCGGCACCGATAGCATCGGCATAGGTGTTGAGCGCCGCGAGCAGACCTGTCGCCACGGCTTCCATGTACCCCTCGGTGCCGGTGATCTGACCGGCCAGGCGCACACCGGTACCGGGCACGGCAAAGGTGCCATCGAGCACGTGCGGGGCGTCGACAAAAGTATTGCGGTGCATGACACCGTAGCGGAAGAACTCAGCGTTCTCCAGGCCCGGCACCATATGGAAGACGCGCTTCTGCTCGCCAAAGGTCAGGTTGGTCTGGAAGCCCACCAGGTTATAGGCGGTCTTCTCCTTGTTCTCGGCACGCAGCTGAATCGCCGCCCAGGGGCGACGTCCGGTACGCGGGTCGGTGAGGCCGACGGGCTTCATGGCACCAAAGCGGATGGCATCCTTGCCCGTGCGCGCGACCTCCTCGGCGGGCTGGCAGGCCTGGAACAGATCGCCGCCCTCAAAGTCCTTGAGCACCACGCGGTCGGCCGTGGTAAGCGCCTCGATAAAGGCCTCGTACTCTTCCTTGTTGAGCGGAGCGTTGAGATAGTCGCCGCTCCCCTGCTCCTCGTAGCGCGACTGCGAGAACAGCACGTCCATATCGAGCGTGGAGGCATCGACGATCGGCGCCGCGGCATCGAAGAACGCAAGGGCGTCGCCACCGACGAGCTTCATGACCTCTTCGCTCAGCGCCGGCGAGCACAGGGGGCCGGCGGCAATGACCACATGGCCTTCGGGAATCTGCGTGACCTCGCCGCGAACGATCTCGATATTAGGACGGGCGGCAACCTCGGCCTCGACAAGCTCGGAAAACTTGACGCGGTCGACTGCCAAGGCGCCACCGGCGGGAACAGCCGCGCGATGGGCGCAATCGAGCAGGACTGAACCCATGCGCTCAAGCTCGGCCTTCAGCAAACCAGCCGCGGAATCCGGACGGGTCGACTTAAACGAATTGGAACAGACGAGCTCTGCCAGGTGATCGGTATGGTGGGCCGGGGAGCTCACCTGGGGGCGCATCTCGCACAGCTTTACGGCAAACCCGCGGTCTGCCAGTTGGATCGCACATTCCGAACCCGCCAGACCGCCACCGATAACCGTCACCTGATCAAACAGCATCTGCAAACACCTTTCTAATTGACACGTTTTCCATTGTGACCGAAGGGTGTCTGGGCGTGAAGGGCAAACTTGGAGGGCGCATACCTTCCATCCATCATGCGCTCGATAAGGCCCTCGAGTTCAAGCGAACCCAAGAGTTTGAGTACGCCGACGGCATCGAGCGAGACGAGCGCCGCGATGTCGTCGACTTTGAGCGGAGAGGCGATGAGCGCATGCATCACGGTCTGCTGCGTTTGATCCAGGTCGGCAATGCCGGGAGCATCGGGGCGCGAGTAGCGCAGGGTGCCGTAGATTCGCGAGATGGCCATCTCAATAGACTCCTCGTCAATAATGCAGCAGGCCCCGTTGGCGATGAGGTAGTTGGTCCCGCGCGACTCGGGTGACAAAATGGAACCCGGTACCGCAAGCAGTTCTCGCCCCAGGTCCATGGCGGCCTCCGCCGTCGAGAACGTGCCCGAGGGCATGCCGGCCTCCGACACGAAAAGCGCCTGCGAAAGCGCGGCAATCACCCGGTTACGCCGCGGAAAGGCAAACTTGCGAGGACCCATGCCCCACGGGGAGATCGACACGACCGCGCCACCCGTATCGAGCGTGCGCGTAATAAGCCCCGCGCTCGAGCGCGGATAGACCACGTCGGCGCCCGTCCCCAGCACCACGACGTGTTTGCCGCCAGCGTTGACCGCAGCCCAACCCGAGGCCTGGTCGCAACCGACCGCGCCGCCCGAAACTACCGCCACTCCCGCCTCGACCGCCACCTTTGCCGCAAGCTCTGCCACGGCAAGACCATACGGCGAGGCCTTGCGCGCGCCGATGATGGAGAGCGCGGGCGTCGAAAGCACCTCGGGGTTGCCGCGCACATAGAGCGTCTGGGGTACATCAGAAAGCTCCAAAACAGTCTCGGGATACAACGCATCACCTGGATGCAGCTCGAAGGTCCCCTCGGTCATCATTGGTCCCTCCTTCCCTGGTACATCGCCGCCTCGAGCACGTGGTCCTGCGTCACTTGCTCGCTCTCGGCGACATCTGCGATCGTGCGCGCGATACGCACCAGGCGCACGATGCCGCGGCCCGTGAGATGCGTGCGCTTCGACAGGCCGAGCACACACTTCTCCGCCGCATCATCGAGCTCAAAGGTCGAAACGACGCCGTCAATAGACCGCGTCTCATCATCCTCGGCCTCGGCATCCGCATCGTCCATACGGGATTCGCGCCAAGCGCGAAAAGCGCGACCGCGCACAACGTAGTCACGCAACTCGGCAGACGACATACCCTCCGCACCCTCGATAATCACTTGGGGGTCGGGACGGGTCACATCGATCATCATGTCGATACGGTCGGCCAAAGGACCGCGCAGTTTAGACCGATAACGCTCGACCATCGCCGCCGAGCAGCGACACGGCACCTCACGATCGCCCAAAAAGCCACAGGGGCAGGGATTGCTCGCAGCCAGCAGCTGAAAGCGCGACGGGAAGGTAAAGGCCCCGTCGACGCGTACGATCCTCACATAACCGCGTTCGATAGGCTGACGCAGCGTCTGCAGCACACCCGTGGGAAACTCGGCAAGCTCGTCCAAAAAGAGCACGCCGCCATGAGCAAGGCTGATCTCACCCGGGTGCACCGGGCGCCCGCCGCCGATAAGGCCTGCGGTCGAAATACTGTGGTGGGGACTGCGGAAGGGCCGATGACCTGCCAATAATCCATCGATGTTCTCGCCCAAGACCGAATGGATGCACAGCGCCTCCTGCTGGTCCTCAACGGAAAGCTCGGGCAGGATGCCGGTCATACGACGGGCGAGCATCGTCTTGCCCGATCCCGGGGACCCGATCATAAGCAAACCGAGCTCACCTGCCGCCGCAAGCGCCATGCCGCGTTTAGCGACTTCCTGCCCCAGCACGTCGGCATAGTCGAGTTCGGGCTCAAAAGTAGCCTCAACACCCTCGGAATCCAGATAATGCCGCGCGGCATCGCCCATACCGTGGGCAAGTTGCGAGAGATGATCGATAAAGCCACAGTCCACGCCCGAGAGCGGCACATGCTGATCTGACCTGCCCGCGATAAAGGAAAGCCCCATATCGCGCGCGAGCAGCTGGAACGCCACCTCACCCTTGACGGGCAACACCGTACCGTCCAGACCAAGTTCGCCCGCGATAAGGCAACGATCAAGGTTGTCGCGGGGAATCTGCCCATCCGCCGCCAGCACCGCGATGGCGATGGGCAGATCAAAGCCGCTACCGGTCTTGCGAATATCGCCGGGCGCCAGATTGACCGTAATGCCCGAGCGCGGGATCTCGAACCCGGCGGAGCGCATCGCACAGCGAATACGACCGCGTGACTCCATCACCTCCATACTCGGAATGCCAAGCATCTGAATACCCGGAACGCCGCCGGCAAGCGAGACCTCGACCGTGACGGGAATCGCCTCGACGCCGCGGATGCAGGCCGCGTGAACGGCAAACGTCTCGAACGCCATCACGACACCTGCCAATCGAATGCGTTGTACTGATGCTCGATCTCGGCGATATGCCCGCCGCGAATGGTGACACCCACGGCATCGAAGCGAATCGCCTTGAGCGGATAATGCTCCATGAGATAGCAACTTGCGATGCGGCGGTAACGGCGTTGCTTTTGGGCGTCCACGGCCTCCTCGGGAAAGACCCGCGTGTTGCAATCCAGTGCGACGCGTCTGGTCTTGACCTCGGCCATCACCACGACATCGTCGAGCTCATCGAGCAGCACCAGATCAGCCTCGCCCTCGGTGCAACGATAACCCTGCTCCAGCAAGGTGTAGCCGCGCTCGTTAAAGTAGTCGATAGTGATCAGCTCGCCCAGCATGCCCAGCTCGCGGGGACTGAGTCCCTTGATAAACTCGGGCGTCATCGCCCCGCAGTCGAGCTCGCCGTTTTCCCAACGCTCCTTGACTTGCTGCGTCTTGCTCTTTTTGCTTGCGGCACTCATGGGGTCTCCTTTCCCGCGCACTGCATTGCCCCGATGATGAGGGCACCTTTCATGCGGGTAAGTACCGGAAGCAAACCAAAAGCCGACCAAATGCCGTCAAAAAACGGGCCGTACGCAGCAATGGTGTTGCATACGGCCCGCTACCAGCAGGTTTATAAAACCCCAGAGGTCCCTGTCTCCACAATTGACCTAGAAAAGGCGCTCAGTCTGCAGAAAGTTTCCGCAAAAGCTCACACGGTGCAGCGGACAAAGTCCATGTTTGCGAATGGCCTCGATATGCTCGGGGCTTGCATAGCCCTTCGACTCGGCCAGATGGTACTCGGGATACTCGGCGTCGTACTCGACCATCATCTCGTCACGCGTGACCTTGGCCATGATAGACGCCGCGGCGATGCAGGCGATTTTGGCATCGCCCTTCACCACATCGCGCTCGTTAGGAACGGCGCCCAAGGGATTGCCATCCATGAGGACGCAGTCAGGCTCGAGTCCTGTATCGGCCACGGCGCCCGCGACGGCGGTACGGATAGCACGGGCCATGCCCATCTCATCGATATCCTTCGGCGCGATATGGCAAAAACCGATCGCCGTCGCCACCTCGGCAATCTTCACTGAGAGCAACTCGCGGCGCGCGGGCGTGAGCTTTTTGGAATCATTGATGCCCCAGACGCGCGGCTCCATAGGAAGACAGACGGCGCATACCGTCAAAGGACCGGCCACCGATCCGCGACCCACCTCGTCGACACCAACGACCACCCCATCGCCGCCAAGCTCGTGCATAAGCTCGTACATGTCATTGACGCGCTCGCGCTCGGCAAGCTCTTTGGCATGGCGTTTGAGGGCGCGTTCACAAGCCTTGATCACCTGCTGGCGCGGGTCCTCGCGATAATGCTCCACAAGGGCGGGAATCTCCTCAAACGTAGCGCTCGCCAACTCACCGGCAACCTGCGATGCCGAAACCGAGCTCGTCATGTTGGCCATACCAGGCCCTCCTTGCATGCAAATCAGATAAAAAGAAGGGCCACCCGAAGGTGACCCTTGTGTCCAAACGAGTGGACAGACGCTGCGATCTTCTTAGCGCTTCTCGGGGATGCGAGCAGCCTTGCCCACCTTGTCGCGGAGGTAGTACAGCTTGGCGCGACGGACGCGACCATGGCGAACGACCTCGAGCTTGGCGATCTTGGGGCTGTGAAGCGGGAAGGTACGCTCAACACCGACACCGAAGGACATCTTGCGGACGGTGAAGGTCTCGCGGGCACCGGCGCCGGCCATGCGGATGACGTCGCCCTGGAAGACCTGGATGCGCTCGCGGTCGCCTTCCTTAATGCGGTAGTGAACCTTGACGTTGTCGGCGACGCGAACCTGAGGAATGTCCTCGCGGATCTGCTGACGCTCGATTGCGCGGATGTAATCCATGTGCAATTCCTTACTCTTCTAGAGGTGCCGTACCATCTTGGCCGGCACGTAGTTGAACAAACGTATTCGAGTATACACGCGCGGGTTTCTGCTGCAAGAACAATTTTTTACGCAGACAAAAAGACAAAACCCGCACATGATAACCGCCCGCCTCACGAATGAGACGGGCGGCATGAAGGGGGCTACACTAGACGTCGATGTGCGGGGCGCTAGGCGTTGCGCTTGGCCTCGAGCTTGGCCTGAGCGGCAGCCAGGCGTGCGAGGGGCACGCGATAGGGCGAGCAGGACACGTAGTCCACGTCGGCCACGTTAAACAGGCCCTTGATGGACTTGGGGTCGCCGCCGTGCTCGCCGCACACGCCAAAGTGCATGTCGGGATTGGTGGCGCGACCCTTCTCCACCGCCATGCGCACGAGCTCGAGAACCGCCGTGTCGATGGTCTCGAAGGGGTTGTCCTTCAGGATCTTCTTGTGCAGGTACAGCGGAATGAACTTGGCCTCGGCATCGTCGCGGGAGAAGCCAAAGGTCGTCTGGGTAAGGTCGTTAGTGCCAAAGCAGAAGAAGTCGGCGTGCTGGGCGATCTCGTCGGCGACCATGCAGGCGCGCGGCAGCTCGAGCATCGTGCCCACGGGAATGTTGAGCTCGACGCCCTCCTCGGCGGAAACCTTGGCGATGACACGCTCGATGACCTCGCGGGTCTGGACATGCTCTGCCGTGATGGAAACGAGCGGAACCATGATCTCGGGGCGTGGGTCGACACCCTCCTTGATAAGGCGGGCAGCAGCCGTGGCGACGGCGCGAACCTGCATGAGCGGCAGATCGCTAAAGACGACGGACAGGCGCACACCACGCAGGCCGAGCATCGGGTTGGACTCGACCATGCCGTCGATACGACGCAGGCGGGCACGCAGGGCGGCAAGCTCTTCCTCGCTGGCACCAGCGGCTTCCTTCTTGGTGATGGCGACCTCAAGCTCGCGAGGATCATCCAGGAACTCATGCAGCGGCGGATCGAGCAGGCGAACGACCGCATCGCGGCCGGACATGGTCTTGAACATCGCCAAGAAGTCCTCGGTCTGAACCTTGAGCAGGTCGGCCAGGGCCTGCTGCTTCACGGCCTCATCGTCAGACAGGATAAAGCTCTGGATGATGTTCTTGCGATCGCCCAGGAACATGTGCTCGGTGCGGCACAGACCGATGGCCTCGGCGCCAAACTCGAGCGCGAGCGCAGCATCCTCGGGGTTGTCGGCGTTGACGCGCACGTGGTTGGCGTGACCGTCGGTCTCGTCCAAACGGATCTCATCGGCCCAAGACAGGATGGTGTCCAGGTCGCCGGTGAGCTCTGCAGAGACCAGGTCGACCGCGCCGTCGACGACGATACCCTGGGTGCCGTCGATGGAGATGACATCGCCCTCGCGCAGCACGCGGTCGCTGCCCTCGATGCGCACGACCTTCTCTGCCGCGTCAATGTGGAAGCGCTCAACGCCGCAAACGCAGGGCGTACCCATGCCGCGGGCGATAACGGCGGCATGGCTCGTCTTGCCACCGTGGCTGGTCAGGATGCCCTCGGCGGCGACCCTGCCCGTCAGGTC
>CAKUGX010000054.1 GCA_934654765.1 uncultured Collinsella sp.
CCCATTTCATGGGATTCGAACCCGCAAGGGTGCGGAGCTGAGGAAACGCGAAGCGTTTTCCAGCGCAGCACGCGAGGAGCGGAGCGACGAAGCGGGGCGCGGGCGGCGCCAGCCGCGCGCGGACATCCCTCATCGCCCACCACTGATTTGGAAACGGTCCTCGCAAGGGGACCGTTTTTGTTTGGGCCCATTTCATGGGATTCGAACCCGCAAGGGTGCGGAGCTGAGGAAACGCGAAGCGTTTTCCAGCGCAGCACGCGAGGAGCGGAGCGACGAAGCGGGGCGCGGGCGGCGCCAGCCGCGCGCGGACATCCCTCATCGCCCACCACTGATTTGGAAACGGTCCTCGCAAGGGGACCGTTTTTGTTTGGGCCCATTTCATGGGATTCGAACCCGCAAGGGTGCGGAGCTGAGGAAACGCGAAGCGTTTTCCAGCGCAGCACGCGAGGGCCGTAGGCCCGAAGCGAGAGCGGGCGGCGTCAGCCGCACGCGACATCCCTCATCGCCCACCACTGATTTGTTAGGCCTCCAGTGATGGAGGCCTTTCTTTTTTGGGCCCATCGCAGAGGGATTCGAACCCGCCAGCACGTCCGTCACAAAGGCCGTGGCCAAAAAATGGCAAAAATGAGTACTGTTACCAATTTTGTAGCAGCGATTTTTGGGTTTCGCTGGATAAATCTAGCTCTGAATCAGCGATTTGAAGCCTTTACTAGCTGTTTTCCCATTAACATAACTGAACATGTGTGGTCTAACTAATCCTAGGTAGTCGGTCTCATATGAGATTCAACTGGTGACAGTACTCATATTTGGCATTTTTTGTCCAAAGGCTCTCCTGGCCATTGCAGATTTATGGCAAAACGGGCTCCAGACCGCCGAATCGTGCCGCATATGGCACGTCCGCAGTCCGGAACCCGGTCCAAATTGAGTTATTGCGCCGCGTTAGCCCAAGACACCCGCCAGGATCTCGATTAGGCTGTCCACGTCGGCCTCTTCGCACACGAGCGGCGGCAGGAAACGCAGCGTATGGGCACCCGTAGCGTTAATCACGGCACCGGCGGCCAGCGCGCGGGCAACAATATCATGCGCGTCGCCCGCGGCATCATCCAGGTCGCAGCCGAGCATCAAGCCGCGACCGCGCACATCGGTAACATGCGGTAACTTGGCGAGTTTTGCCTCCATATAGGCGCCCACCTTGGCAGCGTGGTTGGCATAATCGCCGCGCACGAGCGCGGAGAGCGTCGCGGCACACGCCGCGATGGCCAAGCAGCTACCGCCGAAGGTCGAGCCGTGGTCGCCCGGCTCAAACACGTCGGCAATCTCCTTCTTTGCGACGACGGCACCCATGGGCACGCCATCAGCAATGCCCTTGGCAAGGCTCATGATGTCGGGCTCCACGCCATAGGTCTGGAACGCAAACGGCTTACCCGTGCGGAAGATACCGCACTGGACCTCGTCGGCGATAAGCACGGCGCCCACTTCGTGTGCCAGGTCGCGCGCTGCCGCCATAAACTCCTCGGTCATGGGGTGCACACCGCTCTCACCCTGGATCGGTTCGAGCATCACGGCGCAAATTTCACTGCCCAGCTGCTTAAAGATCGCACGCAATTCATCGACATCGTTGGGCGTGCAGGCCACAAAGCCACCCGGCAGCGGGCGGAAGCTGTCCTGCAGCCAATCCTGCATGGTGGCGGCAATGGTCTCGAGCGTACGGCCGTGGAAGCCGCCGCGCATGCACACGATGGTGTTGCCGCCATTACCGGCACGCTTGGCGTACAGGCGCGCGAGCTTCATCGAGCCCTCGTTGGCCTCGGCGCCGGAGTTGGCAAAGAAGGTCTCCCACACCTGCTCGTCCGCAGCCGGGGCACCAAGAGCAGCTGCCGTGGTCTCATCGCCGGCGGCAATGGCATCGGCAAGCACGCGCGCACCATCTACGTCGTCGTTAGCAAGCTTGGACAGCAGCGCCGCGACCTGTCCGCGCTGCTCAATGTAGAAGTAATTGGAGACATGCATGAGCTTTTTGGTCTGTGCCTCGAGCGCCGAGAGCACAGCCGGGTCGCCATGACCCAGGCTGCACACGCCGATGCCAGCAAGAAAGTCGAGGTACTCACGGCCATCGTCGCCGGTGAGTTTCATGCCGTGGCCCTCGACAAACTCGACCGGAGAGCGGCCAAAGGTATGCATAACGTAATGGGATTCAAGCGATTGCTGAGCTGCAAGTGACATGGGATGCCTTTCGTTGAGCGCCGGACGGCGCAGGCCTATGGGTGCAGAAATGGGGCGGCTGCGGGTCGGCTAGACCGTCTGAAGCTTCTCGACCTCGTCGAGGTTCTCGGTCAAACGCGCAGCAAACGTCGAAAGCGGATGCGGATGTGTATCGAACTCGTAAGCCATCTCGGTGGAATGGATCACGGTACCGACGCCGGCATCGGTCAGCAGCTCCAGCAGCAGCGAATGCGGCGTGGTACCGTTGATGATGTGAGCGCGAAATACGCCTCCGGCAAGCGCATCGACGGCAGCACGCAGCTTGGGAATCATGCCCTTATCGACCTCGCCGCCGTAGAGCATTTCGTTAACCTCGTCGAGCGTTAGGTTGGAGATGAGTGAGTCTTTATCGCTAAAGTCCTTGTACAGGCCGTCGACGTCGGTCAAAAAGATCGCCTTATGCGCATGCAGCGCCGCCGCAACGGCACCGGCGGCGGTATCGGCGTTGATGTTGAAGAAACCGCCGTCCTCCCCCGCCGCGACGGTAGCGATGACGGGGATGTACTCGCTATCGAGCAGGCGCTCGATATAGTCGGTGTTGACGTGCGTCACTTTGCCCACGCGACCGAGCTCGGGGTCGAGCGGCTCGGCGATGAGCGTACCGGCATCGCTGCCTGAAACGCCCACGGCCAGGTTGCCGTGATGGTTGAGCGCCGCGACCAGCTCCTGGTTGACCTTACCGCCCAGCACCTCGCGCACGATATCCATGGTCGCCGGCGTGGTCACGCGCTGGCCGTTCTTAAACTCGACGGGGATGTCGTAGTGGCTAAGCGCCTCGTTGATGGCCTTGCCGCCACCGTGCACGATAACAGGGCGCATGCCGATGATCTTGAGCAGCACGATGTCGCTCATCACGTCGCGGCGCAGCTGCTCATCAACCATGGCGGCACCGCCGTACTTGATAACGACCGTCTTACCGGTCAGGTTCTTAATCCACGGCAGCGCTTCGAACAGCAGCTGCGCGGTTGCTTCGTTGGATTCGCTCGAACGACAATCGCGTGCGAATTTCATAATCTGCCTCGTCTTTCGTATCGTTATCGCGCCGTGCTCCGCCGTCCGCAATCGCGGCAAGATGCGCAGCGTGCCTGGAATCTAGGAACGGTAGTCGCCGTTAATGGAGATGTACTCGTGCGTGAGGTCGCAAGTCCACACGGTGGTCGCCGCGTCGCCCGCGCCCAGGTCTGCCGAGATCACAATCTCGGACGCCTCAAAACGTCGCAGAGCCTCGTCCTCGTCAAACGGAACAGTCAGACCGTCGCGACAGACAGGCATGCCCATCATGTCGATGGAAACGTCTTCCTGATTAAACTTCACACCGCACTTGCCAAGCGCCATGGCAACGCGGCCCCAGTTGCAGTCGTGGCCGGCGATGCAGGTCTTGACGAGCGGCGAGTTGGCAACGGCGCGGGCGGCGATATCGGCTTCCTCGTCGTTCACGGCGCCGGTAACGTTGACCGTAACAAGCTTAGATGCGCCCTCACCATCGGCGGCGATATTGCGCGCCAGGCTCTCGCACACCTCGTGCACGGCAAATGCCAACTCGTCAAAGGCATCGGAGCCCTCGACGATAGGCTCGGCATCTGCGGCAGCGGCGCCGGAGGCAAGCATGATGCAGGTGTCGTTGGTCGAGGTGTCGGAATCGACCGTTACCTTGTTAAAGGTCTGCTTGACGGTCGAGAGCAGCAGGGCATGAAGTGCCGCAGGCTCGACGGGGGCATCGGTAGTGATAACTGCGATCATGGTGGCCATGTTGGGCATGATCATGCCCGAGCCCTTGCACATTCCGCCTACCGTATAGACATTGCCCGCACGACCCGCAGCCTCACTGACGTAGGATACGGCGTACTCCTTGGAGTGCGTGTCGGTCGTCATGATGGCGCGAGCGGCATCGGCGCCACCGTGGGCGGAGAGCGCCTCGTAGGCAGCAGGAATGGCGGTCTCAAACGTGTCGATCGGCAGAATCTGGCCAATCACACCCGTGGAGGCAACCAGAATCTGCTGGGGCTCGCAGCCGATGACCTGCGATGCGATGCTGCACGTCTCGCGCGCGCATGCAAGGCCGGTCTCACCCGTGGCGGCGTTGGCATTGCCAGAGTTGACCGAAACGCCGGCGATGATACCGTAGCCCTTGTCGGCACCGCCCAGGTTGGCACGGCTCACCTGCACGGGCGCCGCGCAAAAGCGATTGGTGGTAAACACGCCGGCACCGGGACAGGGTTTATCGGGCACGACGAGCGCGTAATCCAGGCGCTCGGGATTCTTGCGGAACCCAGCGTGGATGCCTGCAGCCTTAAAACCAGCCGCAGCCGTAACGCCACCCTCGACGGCGCGAATCTTGATATCAAACAGCTCGGTATTCATCGTCTTTATGACTCCTTATGTCAAACAAAAAACGGACATCGATTGGTGCGCCATGCCAGTCGTGATCATGAGACCAGCTTAAGAGTGGCGCCCCACTCGATGCCCGACTACCAAATCGTTAACAATCGAATGTGCTACACCGGGCACGCCACTGTGGGCAAGCCTCGTCGCTCATCAAAACCAAAGACGATGTTGGCGCACTGGACCGCTTGGCCCGCAGCGCCCTTGCACAGATTGTCGATGGCGCCCGTCGCCACAAGCACACCCGCGCGCTTGTTGAGCGCGACGCCAATCTGGGCGGCGTTGGTGCCGACGACCGAAGCCGTCTTGGGCTGCTGACCGACATCGAGTACGCGCACGAAGGTGCGACCGGCGTAGAACTGCTTGTAATGGTCGACGACATCCTCAAGGGTCAAGGTATCGATAGCCTGCGGCGCGAGCGGCAGCGTCACCGTGGAGAGCAGACCACGCTTGAGCGGTGCCAGGTGCGGGGTAAAGACGACGCGATCGGTCAGGCCAAGGATTTGCTCAATCTCGGGCGTATGGCGATGCTTGCCTACGCCATAGGCCTCCAGGTTCTCGTCGGCGCTGCAAAAATGGGTGCGGGCGTTGCAGGACTTACCGGCGCCCGTCACGCCGCTAATGGCATCGACAATCACAGGACCGTTCTCGGCCACCCAGCCGGCGCGCATGGCGGGCGCGGCGGCAAGGCTCGTTGCGGTGGGATAGCAACCGGCGCAGGCGACCAGCACGGGTTTGCCGTCGGCATGGTCGGATGCGGCGGTCTCCAAGTCCTGGCAGAACAGCTCGGGCAGGCCGAAAGCGCGGGTCTTGAGCAGCTCGGGGCTCGTATGCTCGGCGGCATACCACGCCTCGAACACGGCCGGATCGCTCAGGCGGTAGTCGGCAGACAAGTCGAAGCAGGAAACGCCTGCGGCAAGCAGTGCAGGCACCTGTGCCATGGCGGCGGTGTGCGGCACGGCCAAAAAGACAGCGTCGCAGGATTTAAGCTCGGGAGCATCGTGCGTCGTGAAGACAAGATCGCTCACGCCAGCAAAGCTCGGATACACCGCGGACAGCGGCTGGCCGGCATCGGCGTTGGACGTAATGGCAACAAGTTCAAACTCGGGATGACCGAGCACGAGGCGAATGAGCTCGGCTCCGGCATATCCAGCCGCGCCGACGATTCCAACCTTCAAAGACATATCAGACTCCTTGTCTGCGATTTATGCACCGATGCGCATTTCGCAGCGGTCGTTATGAAGTGGGTTGAAACTTTAGCACCAAAAGATGCATTAACACGTAAATGGCTTGCATATTCATGCATTGAAACATTCCCGACACATTCGCTTGAAGGAATTGACAAATAGAGCGGGCCCCGTATTGACCGACGCTCCTAACGGCGCCGGGCAATACGGGGCCCGCCCATGCGAAAACCAAGTTGTTAGGATGAGCCGGTTGGCTAGAGCTCGACCGGCACCCATTCGTCGTGATTGCAGATAAAAGCCTCGGGATCCTCGACGCTAAAGAAGACGAGCGTGGGGTCGTTAGGCCCCTCATAGTGCTCGCCCAGGCGCTCTAGATGCTTCCACCCGGCTTCGCGCATTTCGTCTAAAGCCCGGTCATCCAAGCCAGCGCGCCCGCGCAAGATGAGCCAGCCATGGCCCGGCCACCAACTCGTGGCCTCAAAGCGCTGGTTTTGCAGCAGCTCCTGCCACACATCTTTAGTGCGCGCTGTCACAAACCACAGCTTGCCGTCCTGAATCTGTGCAAACGAGAACGGACGCACATGTGGCTGCCCGTCCACGCTCGTCGCCAGATACCACGCCGGCACCGACGTCAGATACTCCAGCACCGTATTCAATCCGTCCACGTTTCCTCCTGTCGCTCGATCAGTCTTTTTGGAATGGGTAGTCAATTTGGGAAATTAGAGCTCAAGGAGCTCTTCGCTGCCGTCGATATCGCAGAATCGCGCGGCGATGTTGCGGACCGAGAAGAATGCAAGGCGACCGTCGTTGGCGCTATCGTGTTGCTCGCCAATGCCCACCATGTGCTTAAAGCCTGCCTGGCGCACCTTGTCGCTCACGACTGCATCATCCTCGAGCGCGGCCTCGCCAGTTAACACGATCCAGCACTCCCCCGGCTTCCAGCCCGAGAGCTCAAACTTGGGATTCGCGCTCAACTCCGCCCATACGTCCTTGTCGCGCGACGTGCAAAACCACAGTTTGTCGTCATCGACCATGGCAAACGAAAACGGCCTCACGCGGGGCTGATGCCCGTCGCTCGCATCGGTCGTGGCAAGATACCACGCCGGAATGCGCCTGAGATACGAGCAGGCACGCTCGAGCTGAGCCGTGCGATCGATGTCGGTCATAGAGACCCCTTTCTTGCGCTCGAATCGCGCCTAAATAAGTTGAAGGTTGACGACGATGACACACGCAAACAGCAGCATCGTCACCACCGCAGCCAGCGCATCCCCGCGGCGAAATGCAAGCGCATGCAGACGCGTGCGGCCCTGCTCGCCGTGATAGCAGCGTGCATCCATGGCGGCAGACAACGTCTCGGCATGACGGAACACGCCCGTGAACAGTGGAATCGCCACACTGCCGAGCATACGCACGCCGCCGAGCGGGCCACCCGTCACGCGTGCACCGCGGCTTGCCTGTGCATCGGCCGCCTGCTTCATCTCGGTGGCAAACTGCGGCATAAAGCGCAGCGCTATACCCATGATCATGCCGAGCTCGTGCGCAGGAAGTCCCACACGCGCAAACGGTGCGAGCAGACGCTCAAAGCCCGCGGTGAGGTCGAGCGTGGGCGTGGTGAGCGTAATGGCGCTCATGCCGGCCATCATCAAGCTCAGGCGGCACGCCATAAAGGCGGCGGAATGCAGCGAGCCCTCGCTTATCTGCAAAAAGCCAAGCTGCCACAGAATGCGCCCGCCCTGGTCGGAAAACAGGTTGAGCACTGCGACCACCACGACAATTGCCAGCAGCGGCGCCATCGACGACAGAACGCGACGAACCGGCACCCGAGACACGGCATAGATCAGCACGACGAAAATTGCGACCGGTGCCAGTCCGCAGAAGCCGCTGACCGTAAGCGTCGTGATCAAAAACACAAAACCCAAGAGCAACTTGGTTCTCGGGTCCAGGCGGTGGATTGCACTATCGCCGGGATAGTAGCTGCCAAACGAAAACGCCTCCATTAGCAGCCCTCCTCTCGCGCGACCGTCTTGGATTTAGCAATGTCCGCGACGTTAGAAGGACCGTCTGAGCGACCGATCAGCAAATCTGCCAGCTCGTCGGCCAGCGACTCAACCGTATAGAGCCCGCCGCAACGCAGCGGCACGCCCGCCTCCGCGAGCGCCAACGCCATGCGCTGAGCAGCAGGTACGCCCAAGCCGATCGACTTGAGCTCATCGGCATGCGCAAACACCTGCGCGGGGGTTCCCTCGGCAAACACCGCACCTTCGTTCATTACGACGATACGGTCGCAGCAATTGGCCAGGTCATCCATGCTGTGTGAAACCATGACAACGGTCAGGCCATCGCGGTGAAGTCGATCGATAAGCTCAAGGAAATCCCTGCGCGCAGCCGGATCGAGCCCCGCCATGGGTTCATCGAGTACCAGGACCTCGGGCTCCATAGCAAGCACGCCGGCAAACGCCACACGCCGTTGCTGACCGCCCGAAAGCTCAAAGGGACTCTTGTCGCCGACCGTGGAAAGGTCGAGGCCCACGCGCGAGAGCGACGACTCGACGCGACGGTCGACTTCATCTTGCGGCAAGCCAAGGTTGTGCGGGCCAAACGCCACGTCCTGCGTCACGGTTTCGGCAAACAGCTGACGCTCGGGATATTGAAACACCACGCCGACCTTGGCCTTAACCGCGGCGGCGTCTTTCTTGTTTGACAGATCGAGCCCCAGCGCGCGAACGAATCCCTCCTGGGGGCGAATCAAACCGTTGAGATGCTGGACCAGCGTCGACTTACCCGAACCGGTATGACCTGCTAAGCCCAGGAACTCGCCGCGACGCACCGTCAGAGATACATCGCGCAGCGCCCACGGGCTGCTGGGGTCGTTTCCCCAGAGAGCCTGTTTATTCGATTTGCCCGCAGTGGCCGAGCGCTTGCGCCATCGACGGCGCTCGCGAGCACTCAGCGAGTAACTATGCGAGAGGTGCGAAATCTCGATGACGGGCTCCGACGCTTTGCCCTCGTTGTCTACCGGAACAGTGCCGTCAGCGATTTCCAACTGGGATGCGGAAGACTGCCCCGCGGTGCCTGCCCCACTTCGCTCGGCATAAGCCTGCGCAATCTCGGCGACCATATCCGCCTCACGTACCTGCGCGCAAACGGGCACGCCCTTCGCACGAAGCGACCTGCCCAGACGACACGACTCCGGCATATCCAGGTTGAGCTGCGCAAGCTCATCTGCCCGCGTCAGAATCTCCTCGGGCGTACCGAGCATGGCAACGCGCCCCGCCCGAAACACCGCGACACGATCGGCCTCGGCGGCCTCCTCCATAAAGTGCGTAATCATCACGATGGTCATGCCGCGAGCGTGCAACGCGCGGCAAGCCTTCATGAGGCCCTTGCGTCCACGCGGATCGAGCATCGAGGACGCCTCGTCCAAAATGAGCACGCGCGGTTCCATGGCGAGCACACCGGCAAGCGCCACACGCTGCTTTTGACCGCCCGAAAGCGCATGGGTCTCGTGGCGCTCAAAGCCCACCAGGCCCACGCCCTTCAGCGCCTCGCGTACACGCTGCGCAATTTGTGCCGATGGCACGCCAAGGTTTTCGGGACCAAACGCAACGTCATCTTCGACAAGCGTTGCCACCAGCTGGTCATCGGGATTTTGGAATACCATGCCCGCGGTCGAACGAATGTCGTAGACTAGCTCGGGGTCGGACGCATCCATGCCGTTGATGCGTACCGTGCCCGCATCGGGCTGCAACAGTGCATTCAGATGCTTGGCAAACGTCGACTTGCCCGACCCATTGCCACCGAGGATGCAGAAAAACTCCCCGTCCTCGATGCTCAGATCGACGCCGTCGAGTGCCGGTACGGCACCGTCATAGCTAAAGGAAACGCCCCGACACTTAATCATGCGCGGCCTTTGACCTGGTCCTTTTTAGGCGTGATGAGGTTGGAGACCGCCTTGTACACCGCAAGCGTCAACACCGAGTTAAGGACGGTCTTGATAAGGTTGAACGGCAGCACGGCAGGAATCATGAGCGGGGCGATCACATCGACCGAGCCATACCAGAACCATACGCCAATGGTAAGGTTTGCGACCATAGACAACGCCGTAGCGGCAATGACGCCGAGCGCTAGGCCAATCACGGCACCCTTATAGGTATGCATCTTCTGGTAGACGATAGCCGCGGGCAGAATATAACCCAGCGTAGCCACCAGGTTCATAAGCGCGCCGACCCAGTCACCCGTGGTGAGCGCATGGATAACGATCGCCATGGCGGCAACAGCAGTGCCGGCGCCAGGGCCATACGCAAAACCGCACACCATCGCCGGCACCAGCGACGGGTCATACGTCAAAAACGGCGCCGAGGGAAGGATGGGCAGCTGCACATACATAAACAGGGCGCCCAAGGCGCACATCAACGCCATGGTTACGAGCTGTTTGGTGCTCCACCTATTCGTGTTCTCAAAATGGATATGCTGCGACTGTTCAGACATAAGATCACCTGCCTCTTTCATCCGGACTCTAACCGTTGGTACTGGGATCTCACCAGTTCAGCCGGCATGCGAACCAACGCACACACGGGTCGCGGACTCATCGGCTCGGTCACAGGAATCTCGCCTGCGCCACGGCGTCCCTTTGACACCGCCCGATTTACCGCCAGTGGGGAATTTCACCCCGCCCTGAAACAGCAATTGCAAGTGTAGCACGAGCAATCGTTCGCGCAAGTATGCCAAGGGTAATTTGTGGCGGGGATCAGTTGCCGCAACAACCACGTTCCCCACCCATCCCAAAGTAACGCGCCTTTC
This sequence comes from uncultured Collinsella sp., assembly GCA_934654765.1. GTDB lineage: Bacteria > Actinomycetota > Coriobacteriia > Coriobacteriales > Coriobacteriaceae > Collinsella. Next base: position 10,632 of record CAKUGX010000054.1, read on the forward strand.
GCGCAAAGCGCGAAACAGCGAAGGGGACAAGCCACTGCACCAACCACATCCTCCACTCGCCCCAAAATGGCGCGCCTTTCGCGGCAAAGCCGCGAAACAGCGACCGGGACACGTATTCCCAACAACCAAGTCCTCCGCCCACGCCGACCTCAAGGCCGTAAACGCAGGGAATCCGGGGGCGTGACGGGGGCTTCTCTCCGGAACGTCCTCGGACATGCAAAGAGGCTCCGCATCGCGCTTCGCGCTGCGGAGCCTCTTTGCGTCCTGCGGAATGTTCCGGAGAGAAGCCCCCGACCCGCCCCCGGATTCCCGGTGGGAGTTCTAGACCTTGTCGGCCTTAGTACATACCGCCGCCCTGCTGACCAGCGGTAGCAGCAGCGATAGCGTCCTCAAGCTGAGTGTTCTTGGGCACATCGGAGACGGTGGCCTCGGTGATGAGAATCAGGCTGGCGACAGAAGCAGCGTTCTGCAGGGTGACGCGGCTGACCTTGACGGGGTCGAGGACGCCCATCTCGATCATGTCGCCCCACTCGCCGTTGGCAGAGTTGAGACCCTGGCCGGCGGGCAGCTCGGCAACCTTGTCGACCACGACGGCACCCTCAAAGCCAGCGTTCTTGGCGATGGTAGCAACCGGAGCAGTCAGAGCCTTCTTGACGATGTCGACACCGATCTTCTCCTCGGGGTCGTCAAGCTCAACGGCGTCGAGCGCAGGAGCAGCGTCCATGAAGGCGACGCCGCCACCGGCGACAATTCCCTCCTCGACAGCAGCGCGGGTTGCCTGCAGGGCGTCCTCGACGCGGTGCTTGATCTCCTTGAGCTCGGACTCGGTAGCAGCGCCGACCTTGATGACGGCAACGCCACCGGAGAGCTTGGCCAGGCGCTCCTGGAGCTTCTCACGGTCGAAGTCAGAGGTGGTGTTCTCCATCTCGCCCTTGATCTGAGCGATACGAGCGTCGATGGCCTCCTTGGAGCCAGCGCCGCCGACGACGACGGTGTTGTCCTTGGAGATGGTGACGGACTTAGCGGTACCGA
>CAKUGX010000055.1 GCA_934654765.1 uncultured Collinsella sp.
GGAAAGCACTTAATGTGCTTTCCGTCTTGCGCAGGACTGTAGAGCAGCAAACTTAACCCCCGCCCTCAGCCCCGGAGACCCTCCCGGAGGGACCGAAAAATTTTTTCAAAAAAGTTGTTGCGCGCCGGACAGACTTCTGTGTATACTAATCCCCGCAGCGCACGCGAGCGGAAACAAACGCGAACGCCTGCCTGGGGAGTTAGCTCAGTTTGGTTAGAGCGCCGGCCTGTCACGTCGGAGGTCGCGGGTTCGAGCCCCGTACTTCCCGCCAACGCAATTAAAGCCACGTCTTCGGACGTGGCTTTTTGCGTTTGATGCACTTTGTTTCGGTAGAACGATCGCCCTGGCGCATCTTCGCCCAGAATCCCCGCCCCTTCGGGAACGCAAGTAAAATCTAATAAGCATATCTGTCTAAACAACAGCCTTGTTGCGCAACACCCGTTCAACGAGACAGGGGGTTAGGTTATACTAAATTGCACTGTAGGCCGCATCTGATGCATTTCGCTCCAAGCGCGGCACTCAGTGGATATCCGATTTACTATTTGGATGTCCTGCGGTCATTTAGCGTCTCGACACAAGCTCGGCCCCGGAGCTCGTTCGAGCTGTTCGTATTCCTTGAAAGGGGAAAAATGGACATATCGAGGAAGACTGATTACGCCCTTCGTATGTTGGCGATGCTTGCCGAGGATCCGGAGCGTTTGCTTTCTGTTCGCACCGCTGCCGAAGAGGTCAATGTTCCGTATTCGTTTGCCCGCTCGATTCAGCACGGTTTGGTCCAGGCCGGTATTGTGGAGAGCCTGCGTGGCGTCCACGGTGGCATGCGTCTCAAGGTCAGTCCGGACGACGTCACCATTCGTCAGGTCGTCGAGGCCGTTCAGGGCCCTATGGTTATGAATGATTGCACCGCGCCCGATGGTGACTGTGCACGCATGGGCACGTGCTGCTATCATCCCCTGTGGGCCGGAGCTCAAGCGTTGATGCGCGACTACCTCGATTCCGTTTCGCTCGGCGACATCGTCGCTCACCGCCAGTTCCCGGCCGTCGATTCCAAATTCGCCGACCGCGACGCGTTTCCCGAGTACGCCACCTGCGCGTTCGCTTGCCGGGAGGAATAGCGTCGCATAAGGAGCATAGATATGATTCAGGACCCCTTTCGTTCGATGATTCGTTCGGAAGGGGTCCTGCGTTATCGCGACCTTCCGTGGCGCCGCACGCGCGATCCGTACATCATTTGGCTTTCTGAGGTCATGCTGCAGCAAACACAGGTGCCGCGCGTGGAGACGCGCATGCCGGCGTGGCTCGATCGCTTTCCGACCGTGCAGGCGCTTGCCCAGGCCGCGCCTTCCGATGTTTTGGACGCTTGGCAGGGGATGGGCTACAACCGACGCGCTCTGGCGCTCCACAAGGCCGCTCAGCGCGTTGTAGAGGACTGGAACGGGGAGTTTCCGCACGAGACGCGTGACTTGGTTGCTTTGCCTGGTATTGGCCCGGCAACGGCGCAGGGTATCCGGTCGTTTGCGTTTGATCTTCCGGGCGTGTATCTGGAGACCAACGTGCGCACGGTCTTTCTGCATCACTTCTTTCCCGATGTACCGGCTGTTCCCGATCGCGAGCTGGTGCCGCTGATTCAGGCGGCCTGTCCGGCGGCCCCCGGTGCGTTGGCGGACGAGATCGCTCCCTTTGCTGTGCCGTTCGATGATGCCGATACGCCGCGCGCGTGGTATTACGCGTTGCTGGATTACGGCGCATATCTAAAAAAGACGTTGCCCAATCCGTCCAGGCGCTCGGCGGGCTATAGCCGTCAATCAAAGTTTGAGGGCTCACGTCGCCAAAAGCGCGCGCATATCGTGCGTATGTTGCTGGCAGCGCGCGATGGCCAGCCGGCGGGGATTACGCTTGCTGATGCCGTGGTGGGCGTTAACGAGATGGAAGCGGCGGCTGGGCGTGGACCGGTCGAGCGCGAGCTTGTCGCGGGCATTCTGGCCGACCTGGAGCGTGAGGGCTTTTGCCGAGCCGAGGGCGATCGCTGGCTGAGCATCTAGCCTGTGCAAATCTGAAGAACAGGATTGTAAGGTTTAGATTTCCGACATGAGGGCATCCTAAAGACGAGGCCGCTCGAAGCCTACGGGCGGCATGCGTTGAAGGGAAGTACACCTATGGATTTTGAGAATTCCCAAACCAAGAAGAACCTCGAGACCGCTTTTGCCGGTGAGTCCCAGGCACACACCAAGTATCGCTACTATGCCTCCAAGGCAAAGAAGGACGGCTACGTTCAGATTTCGAACATCTTTGCCGAGACGGCTGGCAACGAGTCCGAGCACGCCAAACTGTGGTTTAAGTATCTGCACGATGGCGCCGTCCCCGATACCCTGGACAATCTGCGCGATGCCGCCGCGGGTGAGAACTACGAGTGGACCACGATGTACGACGAGTTTGCCAAGACCGCTGAGGAAGAGGGCTTTGCCGAGATTGCCGCAAAGTTCCGTGGTGTCGCCGCCGTCGAGAAGGCCCACGAGGAGCGCTACAACAAGCTCGTCGAGCGCATCGAGTCGGGCGAGGTGTTTGAGCGCGAGGGCGTAAAGGTGTGGAAGTGCCTGAACTGCGGGCACCTGCATGTGGGTGCCGAGGCGCCTGAGGTGTGCCCGGTGTGCAACCACCCCAAGGCGTACTTTGAGGAGCAGGTGGTGAACTACTAGCGCGTGGCGCTAGCGTGAGCTGGGCCGGGAGGGCCGGACTACCTTCCCTCCTCGCTCACGGCTTCGCAGGGCAACTGCTGGCCTCGCCGCTCCGGGCGTCAGGCCCGCGGCGTATCCCTTTCCCTCTCGCTCACGGCTCCGCAGAGTCGCGCGAGGCAAAGGCATACGCCGCGGGCCTGACGGTGCGGGCTTGCCAACGAGTTTTGGTTAATAGATTGGTTTGTGTGCCGCCCCTTTTGGGGCGGCACGTTTTTGTGTGGGGGATGGTCGGGGTGGTGTCGTTCTTGGGTGGGTTACACTGGGTAGTGCTTTTGTTTGTTTACTGCCTGATATGGGGTGTTTTGGTATGGGTAAGAAGTCTCGGGCTCGGGTTGCTGCTGTGGGGACTCGCAAGGATCCGGAGCGTCGGGTTGTTGAGGGTGGCAAGGCCGAGCGTGCCGATAAGGAGAAGAAGGTTGGGGCACATGCTCATCCTGAGTGGGTGCCTCATTTGAATTCGGCTAGTGAGGATTTGACTGCCAGACTGTTTACTTTGGTCGAGGTTATCTTGGGCGTGGTGCCCGTGGTGGTTATCGGCCTGTTTTTGGCTTCGAAGGATGCAACGAGCGTCGATAAGCTCACTGAGGTCTTTTCGCAGGACCCCTCGATGGTGGTCACGTTTATTTCTGCGTGCTTGCAGCCGTTTGTGGCGTACATGCTGTATATGGTCTACCGCAAATACTGCGAGGGCGACGCTGGTTTTGTCGCCGGTAACCTGATCGGTCTTTTGTGCTCCGAGATCCTACTGCTCAATATCCCGGGCGTCATCGGTATGGGCATCTTGCTGTGGCGTGTTTGGCGCAACGTCGCTCCGCACTTTGAGAGCTGGCTGTTTGAGCGTCGCGCAATGGGCGTGCTAGTCGACATCGCGGGCTCACTCGTGATCCTAGTCCTGGCGTTTATGTGCGCCACCGCCTCTCGGGGCCTTGCGGGCATGTAGCCTGCTATCACCGACTGCGAAGCGCGGGCCGGGAGGGCCGGATTGCCTTCCCTCCCCGCTCACGGCTCCGCAGGGTCGCGTTGAGGGAAGACAATCCGGCCCTCCCGGCCCGCCTTGGGTCGTCGCTTGCCCGCTGTAGAAAAGCTGATGATTAAGTTTGTGTGCCGCCCCTTTTGGGGCGGCACGTTTTTGTGTGTGGGGTCCCTGTCTTCACAATTTCCGTCAAGCTTTTGGTTAGATTTTGGTCAGTTGGCGTAAGGGTGGAAGGCCAAAAGATTGCTGGCGAAAAAAGCTCAGAGAAAGTGCTGGTAGGGGAGTTGTTGAGCTTTTCGACAGCTTTTGTCAACAAGAAACTTTGCAGCTATTGCTACGGATTGCGTTGCCGTGGCCTTGGCGGTGCGGGATGCTGGGCGTAAGCGTCGAATGCTCCGATTGAGGAGGCCAACATGGATCTGTTTCTTGAGACTCCGCAGCAACAAGCTGAGCGCATGCTGCGTCAGCAACAACGACTCATGGAGATGCAAATGCAAGGGGCGGCAGCCCAGCCCTTTGCGCAAAATGTCGTGCCCGCTGCTGTACCTGCAGCTGTGCCCTGGTGTGAATCGGCGCCAGAGGTCTATTCCGTACAGCAAGATTCATATGCGCAGGAGCTCGCGTTCGACAAACGCCGCGCGCGCCGCCGCCGTTTGGGCCAGCGCCTGCGCACATTGGCGATGATCGTGCTCATCCCGCTGGGGCTTGCGGCCATCTTTCTGGCGTCGTATGCCCTCACGTGCATCCTCAACGGCGCATCGCCCAACGAGGTGCTCCAACATCTGTCAGCCCTCGGCCAGCGCCTAGGTGACGTCATAACAACCATCCGCGCCGGCTGGGAGAGCTAGCGTTTGTCGCATTAGGACTTCTAGGGTGTAGGGATTATCGCCACGAGTAAAATTCTTGCATCCCGTGGGTCCTGTCGTGCGATTGATAGTATTATCGAAGATGAATAATAATAGGATTCGCTATGTATAAGCATGATTTAGAGCAGACTCTTTTGGGCATTGACGAAGAGGCAGAGCTGGAAATAGGTCCAAGAGACGATAGGCCGAGCGTTGTATTGGTGGGAGGAAGCGCCTTCATGCTAAACGATGTGACGAATCGGTCGGTTACACATGACATTGATGTGTTTGAGGCAGACAGGTGCCTCCGCGAGATCATAGCTCGATACCCCGAGGTGAATGGTATGGCGGTGGCATATTGTGATCAGATGCCATTCAATTACGAAGATCGTTTGATTCCCTTGGATATTGGGGCGCGTTTTATCAGGTACTTTACGCCATCCTTGGAGGACCTAGCGGTGATGAAGCTCTATGCCTACCGTCCGAACGACATCGTCGATCTTCATAGTCAGGCATTCGTCGATCGACTTGATTGGGGGCTGCTCGAACGGCTTATATTCGACGAGGGGGAGGCACTGGCGTCGTCGCCTTCGGAGCGGAGTTATCAAGAGATGGTCTGCGCATACAGGCAATACAAAAAGGAGGTGCTCGGTTGAATCTGACCTTTGAGGGATTCTTAAAAGGCTATTGCCGAGAGCTATCCGGACAGCAGTCACTGAGTTTTAGAAAGCTGGTTGAGCAGGCGACGACGGTTGCGCCGCGCGTGGCGGAGCCTCTGTTTTTGCTTGCTTTGGCGCAAGGAAAAGCCGAATACGTTCTGGGTTTATCCGAGGGCTCGTGGATGGAAGAGGATTACCGAGACGTTTTGTCCTTGTACGGTCAAGCGGGTAACATAATATCTTTATGCGCCAAAAGTGAGCTTCCTAATCGTTATGCCAACGTTTGGCGTGCGTATAGAGCGGTGAAGGAAAAGCCGGTGGCGAACAGAAGGATCAACGCCCTGATGCGAAAAAGAATACTGGAAGCATTGGAGGAATCGGGCGTAACGCGCTATGGCCTCTGCCGTGCTCTGCACCTGAATAAAGGAAACGTATACGCATACTTGGCCGGCGACGACTCAAAGGTGAGCAGGGAGACGGCGCGCCGCATTATGGAATATGCGGAGGAGAGGGGCACCCAAGAAGGGGCCGGCCGCCCGGTGCGTGTGGCGGGGTAAGATTGATCGCGGTTTTGATTGATGGTCGATTGGGTTTGTTGGGCGGAGTTTATGTCTGCTATTGATATTGTGCTTGTTGTGATCGCCTTGGTGGCGGTGGGGGTTGCTGTGGCTTGCGCCCTCCAGCTCAAGAGCCTGCGTGCCGAGCTGCGGGAGCGTGGCGACAGTAGCGCGGAAACGCTGACGGCGCTCGAGCAGGCCAACAGCACGCTCGACACCCTGAACGTTGCGTTGGCCGAAACCCGCCGCACGGCAAATGCCATCGCGCAGCAGCAGACGACCGATGCCGCCGTAGAGCAGCAGCGCTACCTGACCATTGCGCGCGAGTTCTCGCAGGCCGGCGACCGCATGGATGACCTGCGCCGCGAGACGGCCCAACAGCTTGGCGCCAACCGCGAAGGCATCGAGCATCGCCTGGACAAGGTGCGCGAGACGGTCGATGCTCAGCTGGGCGCCATCCGCAAGGACAACAACGTGCAGCTCGACCAGATGCGCGCGACGGTGGACGAAAAGCTCTCCCGCACGCTCAACGACCGTCTGTCCGCATCGTTTAAGCAGGTGAGTGACCAACTCGAGGCCGTGTACAAAGGCCTGGGCGATATGCAATCCATCGCCACCGGCGTGGGCGACCTCAAACGCGTGCTGGGCAATGTGAAGGCACGCGGCATTTTGGGCGAGGTGCAGCTGGGCGCGATTTTGGCAGACATCCTTACGCCTGACCAGTACTTGGAAAACGTCGCCACCAAGCCCGGTGCTTCGGAACGCGTGGAATTTGCCGTCAAACTGCCGGTGGACGAGGGCGACCCCGTGCTACTGCCGATCGACTCCAAGTTCCCGGGCGATGCGTACGAGCACCTGCTCGACGCACAGGAGTCGGGCGACGCCGATGCTGTGGCGGCCGCGCGCAAGACGCTCGACACGATGGTGAAGCGCGAGGCCAAGGACATCTGCGAAAAGTACCTGAGTGTGCCGGCAACGACCAACTTTGGCATCATGTTCGTGCCGTTTGAGGGCCTGTACGCCGAGATCGTCAGCCGGCCCGGGCTTATCGAGACCCTGGGCCGCGACTACCACGTCAACGTTGCCGGCCCCAGCACCATGGCCGCCATCCTCAACAGCCTGCAGATGAGCTATCAGACGTTTAAGCTGCAAAAGCGCACCGACGACGTGCTACGCGTGCTCTCCGCCGTCAAGGCCGAGCTGCCGCGCTATCAGGCGGCGCTGCGCCGCGCCCAGCAGCAGATCGAGACCGCGGGCAAAACGGTCGAGGGCATTATCACCACGCGCACCAACGTCATGGAGCGCAAGCTCAAGGACATCGACGCGCTGGAAGACGCGCGGGAGGCCGACGCGATTTTGGGCTTGGAGTCCGCAGGCCTGCCCGCAGACCAAAAAGACGAGGGCTAGCTGCATCTGACGGCGGGGCGCCTGCGCAAGCACGGCGCGGGCGCTTTTCGCATCGCGCTTGCCTGAAGTGCGCTTCAATGTGCAACAATGGCGTTTCGCCCTATCAGATGCGAAAGGAAGCCCATGTCTCAGAGAAGCACCAGTCCGCTCAGCCGCTCCACCGTGCGCCGCACGCTGCAGCGGTTTTGGGGTGTGACGCGCACGCAGCCGCTGATTGTCTTTCTCTCGGTGTTCTCGTCGGCGGGCTACATCTTTTTGCTCACGTTTGCCAACACCTACGTTATGGCCCTCATCGTCGACCGCGTCCAGGCCGGTCCCGTGGCGGGTGACCGGGTGTTTGAGGTCTTCGCCCCCTATATCCTGGCGCTCGTACTCGTTAACCTGGTGGGTCAAATCCTCTCCAAGCTACAGGACTATACCGTCTACAAGCTCGAGATCGCAGGCAACTATCACCTGGCGCGTCTGTGCTTCGACACGCTCTCCAACCAATCCATGACATTCCACACGAGCCGCTTTGGCGGATCGCTCGTGAGCCAGACGAGCCGTTTTATGAGCGGCTACACGGGTCTGGTGGATGTGACGGTGTATTCGCTCATCCCCACTATCACCTCGGTCATCTGCACGGTGGCGGCGCTCGCTCCGGTGGTGCCCACATTTACCGTGATCCTGGTGGGCATCATGGTCGTCTACATCGCGTTTGTCTGGCTTATGTATAAGCGCATCATGCCGCTTTCGGCCGCGACGTCCGCCGCGCAGAACAAGCTCTCGGGTGTGCTCTCCGACGCAGTCACGAACATCTTGGCCGTCAAGACCTGCGGGCGCGAGGACTTCGAACGCGATCTGTTCGACGCCGCCGATCGTGCCGCGCGCGACGCCGAGACGGTCTCGATGCACGCCATGATGCAGCGCAACTTTACGACCTCGGGCCTTATCGTCATCACCATGGCCGTGGTGAGTGCGTTCGTGGCGGGCGGCAACGCGTGGTTTGGCATCTCGGCCGGCTCGCTCGTCATGATTTTTACCTACACCTATAACCTCACCATGCGTCTGAACTACGTGAGTTCCATGATGCAGCGTATCAACCGCGCTTTGGGCGATGCGGCCGAGATGACGCGCGTGCTGGACGAGCCACGTTTGGTGGCAGACGACCCGGACGCCCCTGAGCTCAAAGTAACCGAGGGCGCGATTGATTTTGAGCACCTGAGCTTTGCGTACCGTGACGCTGCGGCGGGCGAGAACGTGTTCGATGACCTGACGCTTCATGTGGCGGCGGGCCAGCGCGTGGGCCTGGTGGGCAAATCGGGCTCGGGTAAGACGACGCTTACCAAGCTGCTGCTGCGCCTGGACGATGTTCAGGGCGGCCGCGTGCTCGTGGACGGTCAGGATGTCTCGCGCTGCACGCAGCAAAGTCTGCGCCGCCAGGTTGCCTACGTGCCGCAGGAGGCGCTGCTGTTCCACCGCTCCATTCGCGAAAACATTGCCTACGGTCGTCCCAACGCCACTGATGAGCAGATTCGCGAGGCCGCGCGCCTGGCCAACGCCCTGGAGTTTATCGACCGCTTGCCTCGTGGCTTTGACACCATGGTGGGCGAGCGCGGCGTCAAGCTCTCGGGCGGCCAGCGTCAGCGCGTGGCTATCGCCCGCGCGATTCTCACCGACGCGCCGATTCTGGTGCTCGACGAGGCGACCTCTGCCCTGGACAGCGAGTCCGAGGCGCTGGTGCAGGAGGCGCTCGAAAACCTGATGCGTGGACGTACCTCCATTGTGGTGGCGCACCGCCTGTCCACCGTGGCGGCGCTCGACCGTATTGTGGTGCTGGCCGATGGCGAGATCGTCGAGGACGGCACGCATACGCAGCTTGTCGAGGCAGGTGGCGAGTACGCGAGCCTGTGGAGCCGTCAGACCGGCGCATTCTTGGAGGCGTAAGCGTCTCGGACGTGGGACAATCGTTTCCGTGAAGTTATGTTTCTGTCGAGCCGAGGAGTCGTTATGCCACGCGAGACCAATGCCGCCAAGCGCGAGCGCGCCATCGAGGTGTGCGAGCGCCTCAACCGTCGCTATGGCCCGGTCGAGTGCTTTTTGGACCACGAGAATCCCTTCCGCCTGCTGATCGCGGTGCTACTCTCGGCGCAAACGACCGACGCGCAGGTCAACAAGGTGACGCCGCGGCTGTTTGCCCAGTGGCCCACGCCCGAGGCCATGGCCGGGGCGAGCGTGGCTGACGTGGCAGACACCATCAAGTCACTCGGCTTCTACAAGAGCAAAGCCAAGCATGCCGTCGAGGCCGCGCAGATGATCGTCGCCGACTATGGCGGCGAGGTGCCGGCCGACATGAAGGAGCTTGTAAAGCTGCCGGGCGTGGGACGCAAGACGGCGAACATCGTGCTCAACGTGGGGTATGGCATCGTGGAGGGCATTGCGGTGGACACGCACGTCAACCGCATTGCGCACCGCCTGATGTTAAGTCCCAAGACGCATGCCAAGGAGCCGCTCAAGACCGAGCAGGATCTGCTCAAGATTTTGCCGCACGAGTATTGGGAGTCGGTCAACCATCAGTGGATTACCTTCGGTCGCGAGATCTGCGACGCCCGCAAACCCAAGTGCGACGAATGCCCGCTGGCAGACCTTTGCCCCAGCGTGCGCGTTTTGGGGTAGCGCCGTGGCGTGCATCGGCGTGCGCGCCCCATGCGCTACCATGACAAGCAATGATTTTTGACGAACGACCCGCCGAGCTTACCCCGGCGGGCTTTTGGCGTTGCGATGCCGGAGGAACAGCATGCTCATTCATCGTATAGCCGCGCAGCTCTACACTGCCGAGGCGCTGCAGACCGTCGAGGCCGGGCTCGATGCCGGCGAGGACGTGACGCTGGCCGTGTCGCAGTCGGGCCGCACGCTCATGGCGGCAGCCCAGTTTGCGCGCCGTCCGCGCCCCACGGTCTACATTGTGAGCGGCGAGGACGCGGCCGATCGTGCCGCCCGCAGCCTTGCCGCCTATGTGGGGCTGGCGCACGTGTGCCGCTTCCCCGAGCGCAAGGACTATCCGTGGCGCGAGCAGGCGCCCGACGACGCCGTGGTGGCCCAGCGCTGTGAGGCCCTGGGACGCATCGTGCGCGGTGACAACTGCATCATGGTTGCCTCGGCTCGCGCGTTGCTGCGCTGCGTGCCACCAGTCGAGAGCCGCTACTGGGAGTCGACAACCTTTGCGGTGGGCGAGGAGATTCCTTTTGACGAGGTGCCGCAGCGCCTGGTGGGCATGGGCTACACCAATGCCGGCGCCGCCGATGCGCCCGGCCTGTTCCGCGTGCACGGCGACACCGTCGAGGTGTTCCCCGCGCAGGAAAAGGCGCCCGTGCGCATCGAGTTCTTCGGCGACGAGATCGATCGCATCCGCCGCATGGTGAGTTCAACGGGCCAGACTATCGGCAACGAGGACAGCATCGAGATCTTCCCCTGTCGCGAGCTCGCGCTTACCGACGAGGCCGTCCACAACATGCACGTGGCGCTCTACCGCGCCAGCCAGGACGACAGCAAGCTGGCGGCGCTGCTCGAGATGGTGGACGCACGCATCGTCACGCCCGAGCTTGATCGCTTTTTGCCGGTGATGTACGGCCAGACCGTGAGCCCGCTGGCACACGTGAGCGGCAAGGCACTGGTGGTGCTGTCCGAGCCGCGTTCGCTGTTCGACGACTGCCTGCGCGCCTACGAGGATATCGAGGCCCGTGCCGGCGAGGCGGGGGTCGACCGTCTGGACGGCTTGTACGTGCGCGCCCAGCAGCTCGACTTTGGTGCCCAGCAGCGCCTGAACTACGTAAGCCTCATTCGCGCGGGCGGTGCGGTTACGGCAGAGCTCAAGATTGAGCAGCCGGCCATTGCGGGCTCGGACAATCGCTTTATGACGCGCATTCAGGAAGTCGTGGGCAAGCGCTACGCCTGCGTGTTTGCCATCCCCGACCGCGGTGCACGCGAGTCGATGGAGCTCACCTTTGGCGATGAGGGTATTACCTTTGAGGAGTCGCTGACGGCCGCGCCCGAAAACGCGGGCGCTATTGGCGACCGTGTGCGCGTGGCAGCGGCGGATTCTGCCGATCGTGCTGTCCGCCAGGATGCTCATGCTGCAATTCGCAAACGCAAGGCCGACGCGCTCAACGCCCGCTCTCTGGAGGTCGGCGCCGCCCAGACTGCCGCCGTCGCCGCCGTGCCCACCATCTCGCGCGGACGCGTGACCTTTGTCGATGCCGCCTTGCCGCAGGGCGTGGTGGTGCCCGATGCCAACCTGGCCGTGTTCTCGATTGCCGACCTCAACGCCCGCATGGATGCCAACCGCGCGCGCAGCCGCCGCAAGGTTGACATTACGCAGATCACCTTCCCGTTTAAGCCGGGCGACTACGTGGTGCACGCAACGC
>CAKUGX010000056.1 GCA_934654765.1 uncultured Collinsella sp.
GTATTGTTCATGCCCTCACCTCCAATATGAACACTGTTCATATTGTCACGGCACGCTCGCCTGTCAAGAAAAAAGCCTCGAGAATCTCGAGGCTTTCACATTTGTCTTATGGAGCGCTCGGCACCGTGAGCAGCGGACTACTCGCCCAGCACGGCCTTTTTGGCGGCGGCGGCCATGCTGTCCAGATCCTCCTTGGTGGGGTGATCCTTTGCGGCAACCCAGTTGTCGAGCAGCATCTTAAAGCGGGCGTTGTCGGGATCCTGCTCGAGCATGGCCTCGTAGCGCTGCTTGACCGCGGGACCCATCTTGCCTTGACACATGGCCCAGCCCACGAGCTCGGCATCCTCGGCCAAATTGGAGGTCACGCGATCGATAATCTGCTGGTAATAGCTCTGGTCGGCACCAAAGCCGCAGGTACCAAACAGGAAGACGTGCTTGCCGTGCAAGGCAGAGAGCAACGCCGCGACCGAAGGCGTGCACGCGCCCTTGTCGCACCAAAAACCGACGAGCACCGTGTCGGCCGCGCAGGCGCCCTGCGCCTCGAGCGCAACCTGCTCGGCATCCGCATCGTCGCTCAACGCCGCGGCATGGACAAACTCAACGCCCGCAGCCTGCAGAGCGCGCTTGATCGCGCCCGAAACCATCCTGGTATTACCGCTCTTGCTGTTAACCACCAAAGAGCACGTCATAGTCACGTTGCCTCGTTTCCCCCAAAACTAAAGCCACTAATGCATTTTATTAGAAGCATATCTTAGTACTAAAACCACAGATGTAAACCAACTTCTGTTGATTGACGGCACAGCTGACATCAATAGGCAAATACGCCCGCAGCGCAAGTCCCTAAAATCATGCGGGAACCGCGGTACCGTCAGAAAATGCAGGAGGAAATTTGGCGGTCCCGTTAATAGATTTTGTGACAAGGGCATGACAGGGGGACAGGTCATTCGTCAGGTTTCTGACAGACGATATGAGCGGGACATGAAAATTGGAAGCCCCTCCTGCATGCATATCCGCTGTTGACACTCCCCGTAGTTGAAACCAGGGGATTCTCGGTTCTTCGAGGTCTGCCCTAGGGGACCGTTGCGGTCCCCTAGGGTCTTACGTCCTCTCCCCGAGCGTTTAGGTGGCTACAGCCGCCCCGGTTCCCGCGTGCCCCGCGGTACCTTCCGTGTTGGAGAGGATGCGCTTCCCCTCCGTGAGAATGTTCACTGCGGCGTTGACGTCGCGGTCGTGATACGCCCCACATGAGGGACAGTTCCACGACCGTATCGACAGCGGCAACGCTTCGAGCCTGTGCCCGCAGGCCGAGCAGTTCTTGCTCGACGGGTAGAACCGGCCGACCTTGACGAGGGTGCGCCCGCGCTCGGAGCACTTGTACTCCAGCATCCGTGCGAACTCGCCGAACGAGGCATCCGACACGGCTTTCGCCAGATGGTGGTTTCGCACCATGCCCTTCGCGCTCAGTTCCTCCATGCACAGGACTTGGTTCTCGTCCGCGAGCATGGAGGTGACCTTGTGGAGGGCATCGGTCCTGGCATCGGCGATATTGGCGTGGATCTTGGCGACCCTCTTCCGCTGCTTCAGGTACCTGCCGCTTGGCTTCTCGCCCCTGTGGGCACCTTTCCTGCGGGAGAGTCTGCGCTGCTCCCGCGCGAGCTTGCGCTCGTATTTCTTGAAGTGGCGCGGATTGTCAATTTTCGTGCCGTCGGAGAGTGTCGCAAGCGTTTCGACGCCGAGGTCGATTCCGACCTCGGCGTCGGTTTCGGGCGCGGGGGCAACTGAGACGTCGGTGCAGAGAAAACTTGCGAAGTAGCGGCCGGCGGTATCGCAAGAGACCGTGACCGAGAGGAGCCGACCGGAAAGCGGGCGGGACACCTTGGCACGGACGGTCCCGAGCTTTGGCAGGGACACGTGGTTGCGGTCGACGACCTTGCCGCCGTTGGTGCGGTAGGACTGCCGGCTACCCCGGCGCGACTTGAACTTGGGGAAGCCCGGCTTACCGCCCTCCCGCACGCGTCGGAAAAAGTTCTTGTAGGCGCGGTCGAGGTCGCGTATGGACTGCTGGAGCGCCATGGAGTCCGCTTGCGCGAGCCAGGAGGTCTCAGGGTCGCGCTTCCACGCCGGGAGCATTCGGGAGAGCTTCGCCCATGAGACCGTCTTGCCCGTCTTCGCATAAGCGGACTTCTTGATATCGAGGGCGCGGTTGTACACGAACCGGCAGCAACCGAGCGTCCGCGCGATCTGCTCGCGCTGGCACGCGTTCGGGTAGATTCGGTATTTGAAACCGCGCTCCATCGGCTAGACCTCCTTCTGTCTCTCTATGTACTTCCTTGAAGCGCTTGTCGACTCCGTGCGCGAGGGCGGGACGGCAGCACTTTGGGAAGAAGATCACGTGGTAGCTGCAGGAGAAAGCTATATTGCAGCTACCCTTGTACTCATAGTATAGGTATTACACAGTATTGAGCTGCATAATATCTACCGTCTTATATCCCGTCTTATATCCCCATAGATAAATCCAGGGGCTTTACGACGGTTTCGGTAAGGCCTGGCCCGGTTTTCACCATCGCACGCGGCGGCCGAGCACCCATCCAACGCCCAAGTCAAAATACTCAGCACACTGAGTGATTTCACTCACTATACTGAGTATTTTCTCAATTTGCTCAGGCTAGTTAAACAGCGTCACCTTATCGAGCAGAAAATCCTCCACGGTGCACGCCCCGGCCGCCGCCCCTCCCACGACGATCCGCTTGGCTCGCGGATACTTTTTTAGGAGCGTCGACATGCCACTCTGGCCGGACTCTCCACCGCTTTTGACCTCGATGGCACTCAGCGCATCATCCCTTCGCAGCACAAAGTCGACCTCTTTGACGCCTTCACGCCACCACATGACCTCAAAACCCTCTTCCGGCGCGCGCGCAAGCAGTCGTGCACCCACTGCCGATTCCACCAAATGACCCCGCCGCGCCGAATCCTCCAGCCATTCTGCTCGGCCCTTATCGCCGAGCGCCGTCATAAACGCCGTGTCATAAACCATGAGCCGCGGGGTGCTTCGGCGCTTTGCGAGCTCCTTGTCACTGAACTTGGGAATCGCCGTAACCAAACCGGCCTTGCCCAGCAGGTCCAAATACCCGGCGACCGTGACCGTGTTACCGGCATCCTGCAGCTGGCCTACCATTTTTGAATACGAAAGCTCCTGCCCCGAATAGCTCGCCGCGAGCCAAAAGAGCGCGCGCATCAGCGCCGGTTTGCGGATATTCTCCAACGAGAGAACATCGCGCGAGATCGCCGGCTCGACAATCGCATCTCGGATATAGTTTCGCCAACGGGCGTCATCGGAAACCAGCGGCGCCGCACCCGGATATCCACCGTGATAGAGATAGTCTTCAAAAGAAAAGCCAAAGGCCTCGCTGCACTCGCGATAGGACCAATGCGGCGACCGAATGAGCTCGTAACGGCCCATAAGGGATTCTTCCAGGCCCTTGTGCAGCAGCGACGACGATCCGGTCAAAATGACCTTGAGCGGCGTCCCCTCCCGGCGATCCCGGTCGTACAATCCCTTGACGACCGTGGACCAACTCTGCACCTTTTGAATCTCATCAACAACGAAAACGGCCGGGACCTTACCTCCAGACGTGAGGTTTCTTGCCTGTTGCCACTCGATTTGCAGCCAGCTGGCATCGGGATTCACAACATCGTCCGCATTGGCCACGTGACAGGGCATGTCTGCATGGTGCAACGCCTGCACGAACATGGTCGACTTTCCCGTTTGGCGGGGCCCGATTATAAATTGCATCAACGGATTATTCGTTTCCCGCATCCTCTGGGCTATCACGGCAACTTGATGGCGCTCAAACATGTCAATCTACCTCCTTGTTTCTTAAATACTCAGTATACTGAGTATTTTTAGAACCGGGAGATCGAACCCGCCAACTTAACTCCCTTCACCAGCGGGTTGCCGCCGCCCCCTCCGCGAGTCGAGTTTCTGGCCCTTCGCGCTCACTCGATATATAAAAACTGCCATAGCCATATCGAAAAACCGGTATAGTCGGTCCCATCATCGAACCATCGCGAATGGGCCACAGGATTTCGCGATGGTTCGCAGGCTTTCGCGGAGATTCGCGACAAATCGAGAACTGATACGCATCTTATTGTTCACATTCAAGGCCCCGACGTCTCAAAAGGTATGCTTATTGGGCAAACTGGCTGCGGTAGAGCTCGGCGTAGAAGCCGCCTGCCGCGAGCAGTTCGTCGTGCGTGCCGCGCTCGATAATCTCGCCGTCTCGCATGACCAGGATGCAGTCGGCGTTACGGATCGTCGACAGGCGGTGCGCCACGACAAAGCTCGTGCGGCCGGCCATAAGCTCGTCGAATGCCGCCTGCACCTGCAGCTCGGTACGTGTATCGATGCTCGATGTTGCCTCGTCCAGCAGCAGAATCGCCGGGTCGGTGAGCATGACGCGCGCGATGCACAGCAGCTGCTTTTGGCCCTGGCTAAACGTGCCGCCGTCCTCGCCGATCACCGTGTCGTAGCCCTGCGGCAGCTGCACGATAAACTTGTGCGCGTGCGCGCGCTTGGCCGCCTCGATAATCTGCTCGCGCGTGGCATCGGGACAACCGTAGGCAATGTTCTGGGCCACCGTGCCCTCGAACAGCCAGGTGTCCTGCAGCACCATGCCAAAGGCGCGGCGCAGGCTCTCACGCGTGTAGTCGCGCGAGGAGCGACCGTCGACCACGATGCGCCCGGCATCGATATCGTAAAAGCGCAGCAGCAGGTTGATAAGTGTCGTCTTGCCGCAGCCCGTGGGACCGACCAGGGCAAACCGCATGCCGGGTTTGGCATCGATGCAGATGTCCTGCAGCAGCTTGCGGTCGGGCACGTAGCTAAAGTCCACATGCTCAAAGGCGACCTCGCCCTTCGGAGCGGTGAGCTCAATGGCATCCACAGCGTCGGGCTCCTGCTCGCGTGCATCGAGCAGCGCGAACATGCGGCGCGCCGAGGCATAGGCCGTCTGGATTTGCGTGATGACGTTGGTGACCTCGTTGAACGGCTTGGTGTACTGGTTGGCGTAGGACAGGAAGATCTGCACGCCGCCCACCGTGAGCGCCGCGGGCACGCCCGTGATCACGCCCACGCAGCCGATCACGGCCACCACGGCGTAGATGATGTTGTTGATAAAGCGCGTGCCGGGGTTTGAGAGCGAACCCATAAACTGTGCGCGCTCACCCGCGGTGTAGAGCTCGGCGTTGAGGGCATCGAAGCGCTGCTGCGCATTTGGGCCGTAGGCAAACGCATCAACAAGCTTTTGCTCGCCCACATACTCCTCGATATGACCGCCCAGCTGGCCCTGAATGCGCTGCTGAGCCGTAAAGCTCTTGTTGGAGAGCTTGGCGATGGCGCCGGCCGCAAAGATGGAGAGCGGCGTGACGAGCACCACCACGAGCGTCATGGTCAGGTTGATGGACAGCATAAACGCGAGCGTGCCCACGATAGTGATGACGCCGGTAAAGAGCTGGGTAAAGCCCTGCAGCAGGCCGTCGCCCACCTGATCGACGTCGTTGACCACGCGGCTCATAAGGTCGCCGTGGGCATGGCCGTCGATAAAGCTGAGCGGCATGCGGCTGAGCTTGTCGCTCGCCTCCACACGCATGTCGCGCACCGTCTCGTAGGACAGGCGGTTGACGCAATAGCCCTGCAGCCATTGGAACGCCGCGGCGCCCACCACGACAATTGCCAGCTTGGTGACGAGCGGCAGCAGCGCGCCAAAGTCCACCCGTCCGGCAGCAACGATAAGGTCGATGCCCTCGCCGATGAGGATGGGCGTGTAGAGCTGCAAGATCACCGAGATGGCGGCGCTCACAAACGACGCCGCAAACGAAATGCGGTGCGGACGCACGTAGCCCATCAGGCGACGGGTCACCGCGCCCACGGGATAGCGCTCAGGGTCGCCGGGCTGGCGCGGGCCGTCGCCCAGGTCGTTGAGCTTATCGTTGCCGGACACGTTGGCCGTCATCGTGGCGACCGAGCCGGAAGAAGTATACGGATTCATCTAGCAGCCCTCCTTTGCGCAGACGGACGTGGGAGCGGAGCCCGAAGCGGGCGTCGCGCTCCCCTGCTGGCCCTCGAGCTCCTCGCGGCGAAGCTGCGACTGGCAGATCTCGCGGTAGAGCTGGCAGCTTGCGTACAGCTCGTCATGCGTGCCCAAACCCGCAACCGAGCCGTGGTCGAGCACGCAGATCACATCGGCATCGCGCACGGTCGAGACGCGCTGGCTCACGATGACGGTCGTCAGCGGCAGCCCGCCCTCGGCGGCACCGCGCGCGCTGCGCTCGCGAATGGCGTGGCGAAGTGCTGCGTCGGTCTTAAAGTCGAGCGCCGAGGCAGAGTCGTCCATGATCAGGATCTGCGGCGAGCCCACCAGGGCGCGCGCGATGGTCAAGCGCTGACGCTGACCGCCGCTGAAATTCTTGCCGCCCGCCTCGACCGGGGCATCCAAGCCCTGCGGCTTGTTGCGCACGAACTCGCTGGCCTGCGCCATATCGAGCGCCGCCCAGAGCTCCTCATCGGTCGCGGACTCGTCGCGCCAGGTCAGGTTGCTGCGGATGGTGCCGCTCACCAGCGATGCGCGCTGCGGGACGGTCGCGACCACGTGGCGCAGTTGGTCGAGCGGCCAAGTACGCACGTCGGCACCCATCACGCTCACGCTGCCGACACCCGCATCGTACAAGCGCGGGATGAGCGAGACGAGCGTCGACTTACCGCTGCCCGTGCCGCCGATAATGCCGAGCGTTTTGCCCAGCGGCAGCTCCAGAGTCACGTCATCAACGGCGTTGGCTGCGCCCGCGCCAAAGGAGAAGCTCGCATGGCTAAAGCTCAGCGCGGGGACCAAAGCGGTGTCGCCCACCGCACTCGGCTTGGGCAGGGCGACCGGCTCGTTGCCGTCGTCGGTGATACTCGGCGCGCAGTTAAGCACCTCGTTGATACGCGACGCGCTGGCGCTCGCCTTGGTAAAGACCACGACCAGGTTGGCGACATAGACGATGGAGGTGAGGGTCTGCGTCATGTAGTTGACGAACGCCATGACCTGGCCCTGCGTAAGCTCGCCCACGTTGACCTGGATGCCGCCCACCCACAGGATGGCGCACACGCCCAGGTTCATCACCAAAAACGTGACGGGATTAAGGATTGACGAAAGCTTGCCCACCGCGATGGCGGTATGTGCCTGGTCATCGGCCGCTTGGGCAAAGCGCTCGCGCTCATGGTCCTCGCGCACAAAGGCGCGAACCACGCGGACGCCCGAAAGCCCCTCGCGGCAAATGAGCGCGATGCGGTCGAGCTTTGCCTGCAGCTGCTTGTAGTACGGAATGCAGCGCGCCATGACAAACCAAAACACCAGGCCGATGGCGGGCGTGCAAATCAAAAAGATGATGCCGAGCTTAAGGTCAATGGCAAGGGCCGCGACCATGGAGCCCACCGCCAGGAAGGGCCAGCGGATGAGCATGCGCACGCCCAGCGCCACAGCTAGCTGCACCTGGTTGACATCGTTGGTGATACGCGTGATGAGCGACGGCGTGCCAAAGCGATCGAGCTCGGCATAGCCCAGCTTATTGATGTGCCCGTAGAGCGCGCCGCGGATGTCGGTACCCATGCCCTGCGAGGTGAGCGCCGCCATCTTTTGGCAGACGAGCGTAAACGAGATACCGATCACGGCCATGGCGCCAAGCACCATACCGTAGTGGACGACGGCGTTGACATCGTGTGCGCCGATGCCCTTATCGATCATCTGGGCAATCACCAGCGGCGTAAGCAGGTCAAAGATCACTTCGATCAACTTGCACGCAGGACCGATCACCATATACCGGCGAAACTTACCGCCGAAACGCCTGAGCAACTCAATCATAAAAAGGCGCTCCCTATCATCATTCACACTCAATTCGAATCATGATAGTACTGTCGCCCCAAAAGACGAGTAAAGACGAGTAACAGCTCGTTATTTCTGGCGAGATTCAAGAGCAGGTTAATCGCCTGATATACTTACCCTAGTGCTACCAAGTGAGTCGCCAACCCTTGAAATGAGGTGCCGAGATGAACGACATTCTCGCAAGAAGAGCAAGACGAGCAGCCATGGGCATCGCCCTTTCCGTGGCCCTTGTCGCAGGAATCGCCCCCGCAACGGCGATCGCAGCAGAAACCAGCTCCCCCGTCGATGCGGTTGCCTTGCAGACGGCTGCCGCGGCCTCGAGCGAAACCGCGGCAGCCGAAAAAGACAAGGCGTACGCGGCCATGCAGGAAGCGCTCAAAAACCTCGAAGCCGCAAAAGCCGCCGCAAGTTCCGAGAAACTTGCGGAAATCGATGATGACATTGCCGCTTCTCAAGAGCTCTACGACAAGATGATGGCGGAAGCCGCCAAATCGAGGGAACCCCTTCCTGCCATGCAAGCGAACGTCGATGCAGCCCAAGCCAAATACGACGAGGCCCACAACCGGGTAAGCGAGCTTCAGGCAGAATTAAAAAAGCATACGACAACGGAGATTACGCAGCTGCTCAACAGTTGCGTTCGGAGATCATAATGGCGGATTCGCGAGAACGTTCTTGCGAATATGAGCTTGCCCACTACCGAAACCGGCTCGAAAGTCAGAAAGGACACGTTCAGTATTTCGAGAGCGCGGCGGCGGAGGCCAAAGCCCGCATCGACGAGGACACAGCCAAGCGAAATGCGCTCACCGACAATTTGAAAAAGGCACAAGCGGCCTATAACGACGCCTGCAAGGCATACGAAGAGGCAAAAGCCGCAGCAGATAAGGCCACCTCGCCCGAGATAACGCAACCCACCGAGACGACGCCTCCCTCCGGCTCAGCGCAACCGGCCGAGACGGCACAGCCCGCCGGCTCGCCCGCGACCGGCAAAGACGCCGCACCGAGCTCCACCAAGCAAGCGAACTCGAGCAACGGCAAGCAAGCAACTACGACCGCCGGCAAGCTCGCAAACACAGGCGACCCAGCGCCAAGCGCAATCGCGCTAGCAGGAATCGCCGCCGCGGGACTCGGAATAACCGCCACAGCCACCCGCCGCATCAAGAACTCAAAGTAACTGCCGACGAACGTCACCTTCGTCAATCCACAAACCCAAACCCAAAAGAGGCCCGTTTCCCCAACCAAAACCAGGGAAACGGGCCTCTTTAACTGCAAAATCCAAGCAGCAGCAACGTCTCTTGAGCTACGTAGCCATCAATGCCCAGGCAACGCCAGCAAGCAGCACAAAACACGGGATTCAATTCTGTAACTTGCGCCGTTGAACTCCACGAGCCTGCCCGTGTAGACGAGCCTGTCCACGACAGCCGCCGCCATCTTGTCGTCGCCGAACACGGTCACCCACTTGCTGAACTCTATGTTGGCCGTGGCGGGCGGGCTTATTGCCGCGGGCATCGTTCTCGCGGGCATCGGCTTTATCGCCTCGGGCCGCGATCAGACCGTGGTCACGACCCAAATCGACATGCGTGACAACACCATCGTGCTCGGCGGCGTCGAGATGGACGAACCCGAGGGCATCCCGTTCATCAGCCGGCTCGCCATTCTTGGCGAGATCGACACCTCCGACGTCGCCGACCCCGCCGCGCCCTAGGCGCAACGAGCCCGGGCACTCCGTCCGCTAATTTGATTGAGATGGATCGCGCCTACTACGCGAGTATTGAGGTCGGGCGGCGCAATGTCAGCCTTTCAAATCTCAAGAAGATTGCCGACGGCTTTCACATCACCATTTCGGAACTCATGCGCGGTGTCGAGTAGATGATTCTCATCTGACTTGGCTCGTTCATGTTTAATCTGTCTCGTTAACTGAAATGCGTAAATCTGGTTAAATGAAAACCGTAAATTTGGTTAAATGCGCTGGTAATCAATGGTGAAAACTATGCCAAAAAAATTGTGCATGGACACCATGACGCTTTTCGAACTTGGGAAATCTAGCGGTGCGGTTAAGCTGTCGGGCATCATTTCTGGCGAAAAGTTCAGTGGCGCCTTCGGATCGATGGGTTCTGCCGAGATCGCCGAGCGCATCGTTTGCGGTGGATGGCCGGCGTCGATTGGGCGTGACGCGCGAATTGCGTCCGCGACGGCAAAACGATATATCGAGATAGTCGCTGAGGAAGACATCCCCCGCGTCGATGGCTCTCGACGAGATCCCGAGAAAGTGAAAGCCGTCATCGCGTCGTTGGCGCGCAACGAATCCACTCTTGCGACACTCAAGACGCTTGTGGCCGATTTGGGTGGCGACGTATCGAGACAAACAGCGGCATCATACATATCCCTTCTTAGCAGATTGAGTTTCGTCTGCGATATCCCCGCATGGAATCCCGCGATGAGATCTCCGGTGCATCTGAGGGAGGCGCGTAAGCATCATCTTGCCGACCCGTCGCTTGCAGCGGCTGCGCTCGGGGCGACTGTGGAGACGTTGTTGTCAGACTTCAAGACACTTGGGCTGCTTTTCGAATCGTTGGCGCTCCATGATCTATGGGTCTATGCGAGGGCAAACGGAATGGGCCTTTATCACTATCACGATTCCCGCGATCTTGAGGTCGACGCTGTCATAGCGGCTCCAGGTGGGATGTGGATTCCCGTTGAGGTCAAGCTCAGTTCCGCTCAAATCGAAGAGGCATCTGACAATCTTGTTGCCGTCGAAGAGCGGATGGTTGCTGCCGGAAACACCCCGCCGGTTTCTAAAGTAGCGATTATTGGATTTGGTTCACAAGCCTATGTTACCGACCGCGGCGTCCAAGTTGTTCCATTGGACGTTCTCGCGCCGTAACGCTGCGGGCGAAGTGAAATCGACGCATCTTTTAGATTTCTTCAATTTGTGCGTAAACCAACAATGCCGTAATTACGCTATGTCGTTAGTGCGAACATCGCATCTTCAGTAGTCGAAGCTCGTTCGCAAACGGACCTCTTTACTTGCAAAAAAGGAGACAGCACCGCCGTCCCTTGAACCACGTAGCCACCAATGCCCAGGCAACGTCAACAAGCAGCACAAAGCACGGGATTATATTATTCAGATAAATGCGCCTTTACGGGTGATTTTTGGACGATTTGGCCCGGCCGGCGGCGAGATATTTGGTAGTCGAGCGATTCCGCAGGCGAAGCCGAGGACCAGCGAGACACTCATCACGCCCGGAGAATGGCTCATCGATGTTTTGGCAACGCCAGCGAGCGACATCCAGGGCGAACAAGTTGGCATGAAAAAGGCAGGGCATTGACCTTCTGGTCATGCCCTGCCTTTTGAATGACAAATTGTCGCCCTGGATGGCGCGCAGCGTCGAGCATTGCGCGGTTTGGTAAAACCGCGCAAGAATAGCGCACTCGATGGATTCGGATGCCCGACAGAGGCTCCTTATGGCTGCTTCCTTCCGGACCTGACCAGATTCGGAACATGTCGTCATCCGAACCCATCGAACGCGCTAGGCGCTCGATATATCTTACCTGCTCCCGCCCACCAGGGCAAGTAGGGCGAACCCATCGGATGGATTCGCCCCACTCGTGCATATCGCTAGCGGCGCCTGCGGTACAGGGCCGCGCCGCCC
>CAKUGX010000057.1 GCA_934654765.1 uncultured Collinsella sp.
ACGTCAACAGCATGATCAAGCGTCTGATTAAGCAGACGAGCGAGACGCTGGAGATGTCCATTAAGGCCGGTACCGACCAGGAGCGTACCGACAACCTGACCGAGCAGGTCAAGATTCTGGAGAGCCTGCTGCCCGCGCAGGTTTCGGGCGAGGAGCTCGAGGCCCTGATCGAGCAGGTCATCGCCGAGCTGGGCGCCACGTCCAAGAAGCAGATGGGCCAGGTCATGGGGGCCCTGGGCAAGGCCACCGGCGGCAATTTCGACAAGCCTGCCGCGGCAAAGATCGTCGGCGCCAAACTCGCGTAATTTGTTACGCGGTTTTACCAAACCGCGTAACGGCTCGACGCTGCAAACCCGTACACGCGGCAATCTGACGTTCAATTTCAAGGGCGCGACCATAAGGTCTGCGCCCTTTCATTTCACGTCACCTTGCTCGCGTGTACGGGTTTTCGCTGACTTATGCTCAACAAGGGCGGTTGAGCACTCATTGGGGACAGGCTTAAATGAGTGCCCACTTCCCGGGTACTCATTTAAGCCTGTCCCCAATGAATGGGCGGAAGGTTGCGGGTTCTTTACGGTGATGCAGTGTGGGCTGCGGAAACGTGGTTCTTTCCGTACAATAGTGCAATTCGTATAAACGCAGGGAAGGGACATTCATGGCAGACATGATCGAGATCAAGCATCTCAACAAGTACTTTGGCGACCTGCATGTGCTCAAAGATATCAACCTTACCGTCAAGCGCGGCGAGAAGCTCGTAATGATCGGGCCGTCCGGTTCGGGTAAGTCGACGCTCATTCGTTGCGTCGATTATCTTGAGGAGCCCACATCGGGCGAAGTCATTATCGACGGTACGCCGCTCACCAAAAAGAATCACCTGGAGATGGCTCGCAAGTACAGCTCCATGGTGTTTCAGCAGTTCAACCTGTATCCCAATATGACGGTGCTCGGCAACCTAACGCTTGCACCCATCAAGCTGCAAAAGAAGAGCAAGGAAGAAGCGACCCAGATCGCCATCGCCGCGCTCAAGCGCGTCGGCATGGCGCATAAGGCCGGCGAGTATCCGCAGAACCTCTCGGGCGGTCAGCAGCAGCGCATCGCCATCGCCCGTGCTCTGTGCACCAAGCAGCCCATCATCCTGTTTGACGAGCCGACTTCGGCGCTCGACCCCGAGATGGTCCAGGAAGTCCTGGACGTTATGATTGAGCTTGCGCAGGAGGATATCACCATGATCTGCGTGACGCACGAGATGGGCTTTGCGCGCCAGGTGGCCGACCGCGTCATCTTTATGGAGGACGGCCGCATCCTGGAGGAGGGCACACCCGAGCACTTCTTTGATAACCCCGAGAACCCGCGCTGTCGCGAGTTTCTGTCCAAGATTCTGCACTAGGTGCGGTGATGGACATGACGGATATGACGAGGGCGGCCGTGTCGCGCCGTCACTTTTTGCAGCTGGCGGGCGCCGGCATGCTCGCGCTGACGGGGACCGCGCTTACCGGTTGCGGCAACTCCACCAGCGGCGAGGGCTCCGACAAGGGGTCCAAGCTCGCGGCCATCAAGTCGCGTGGCCATCTGAATGCCGGCGTTAAGAAGGACGTTCCCGGCTATGGCTATTACGACACCGCCAAGGGCCGCTTTGAGGGCATGGAAGTCGATTTGTGCTACCAGATCGCCGCCGCCGTCTTTGGCGTGAGCTACAAGGAGGCCCGCGCCCAGGAGCTTGTCGAGTTTACCGACGTAACGCCCAAGACGCGCGGCCCGCTGATCGATAACGGCCAACTCGACGTGGTCGCGGCGACCTACACCATCACCGACGAGCGCAAGAAGAGCTGGGATTTCTCGACGCCGTACCGCACCGACTACGTGGGACTCATGGTCAAGAAGCGTTCGGGCTTTACCTCGATTGAGGACCTGGACGGCAAGGTCATCGGCGTGAGCCAGGGTGCTACCACGCAGGGCCTGATCGAGCAGATGATCAAGGACAACGGCTTTAGCTGTAAACCCGAGTTTAGGGCCTTTAGCGGCTACCCCATCATCAAGAGTTCGCTCGACGCCGGCAATATCGACGTCTTTGCCATGGACCGCTCCACGCTGGCCGGTTACATGAACGAGACCGTCGAGCTGCTGCAGCCCGAGGTCAAGTTTGGCGAGCAGGGCTACGGCGTGGCGACCAAGAAGGGCTGCGACCTTTCG
The DNA here is from genome assembly GCA_934654765.1 of uncultured Collinsella sp. GTDB lineage: Bacteria > Actinomycetota > Coriobacteriia > Coriobacteriales > Coriobacteriaceae > Collinsella. Next base: position 2,191 of record CAKUGX010000057.1, read on the forward strand.
GCTGTGGTCGATCAGGTGATTTGCGATCGCCTGGCCGATGGCTGGCTCGACCAAGAGGTCAAGACCTGGGGTCTTGTATAGGCGCATCGTCCAAGGAAGGAATCAAATGCTCGAAGGATTGTTTGACGCCGACCGCTGGTCGACGACATTCCAAAACATGGGGCCCTTCTGGGAGGGCTTTGGCGTGACACTGCAGGTGGTCGTTGCCGGTCTGCTGTTGTCGCTGGTGCTGGGCACGCTGCTGGGCGTGTTCTCTACCACTCGCTCGCGCGTGTTGCGCGCCATAAGCCGCGTGTACGTGGAGTTTTACCAGAACACCCCGTTGCCCGTGCAGGTGCTCTTTATGTACATGGCCGGTCCGCAGTTTTTGCAGGCCATGACCGGTGCCGACCAGCCGGTGCGCATCGCGCCGTTCGTGCTGGGCTTCTTGGGCGTGGGCCTGTATCACGCGGCCTACATTTCGGAGGTCATCCGCACTGGTATCGAGGCGGTTCCGCGCGGTCAGATGGAGGCGGCCCAGAGCCAGGGCTTCACCCGAGCGCAGGCATACTGGTACATCGTGCTGCCCCAGACATTCAAGATCATTCTGCCGCCGCTGTGTAACCAGGCGCTCAACCTGGTCAAGAACACGTCGGTGCTGGCGCTTGTGGCCGGCGGCGACCTTATGTACCGTTCCGACAACTTTGTGAGTCTGTACGGCTACCTGCAGGGATACATCGTCTGCTGCCTTATGTACTTCATCATCTGCTTTCCGCTCGCCATGCTGGTGCAGTGGCTCGAGCGCCGCTCCAAGGAGCGTCCGCGCGGCGTGAGCCTGGCCGAGCTGGGGCTCGACAACGTAGAGGAGGCCTAGCGCATGGAAATCTTCAACGCGACCAACCTGCTCTACATTTGGGGCGGCTTTGTTAAGACGATCGAGATCTCGGCGCTGTCGATCTTTTTCTCGCTCATCTTTGGCACGGTGCTGGCGCTCGTTAAGAGCTATGCGCCCCGCCCGTTCCGTATTTTGGTGAGCGCCTATATCGAGCTGTTCCGCTGCACGCCAAACCTGCTGTGGATCCTTTTTATCTACTTTACGGTGCAGGGTCTGGACATTGTGATTTCGACCATCGCCTTTACGCTGTTTACCAGCGCTGTTATGGCCGAGATTGTGCGCGGAGGCCTCAACTCGATTCCGCGCGGCCAGTTTGAGGCAGCGCAGAGCCAGGGCTTTGGCTTCTTTGCCACCATGCGCTACATCATTCTGCCGCAGACATTTAAGACGATCATTCCGGCGCTGTTTAGCCAGTGCACGACCGTCATTAAGGACAGCTCGTATCTTTCGGGCATTAACGTGGCCGAGCTCATGTACACGGCAAACGTCGTGATGGCCCATGCGATCGACCTGTCGCAGGTGCTTATGCTCTACGGCCTGGTATTTGCGATGTACTTTGTGCTCAACTTTGGTATCTCGCTGCTGGTTCGCGCATATCAGAGGCGAATGGTGGCAGCGTAGAATGTGGCAAAGGGACAGCCCCTTTGTCACATAGAGAAAGGAATCGCGATGAGCGATCTGGAGAATAAGAAGAATCCTGTGGTCATTACCATCGCGCGCGACTTTGGCGCCGAGGGCCACGAGATTGGCCGCATGCTTGCCGACGAGTTGGGGATTCCACTGTACGATAACGAGCTGCTGGTGCGTGCGTCGCTGCGTGCGGGCGAGTCGCTCGACAAGATGGCCGCCTACGACGAGCGTCTGGCCGTGGAGAACATGGCGTTTCTGCCCGACCGTTACGATGCGCGTTCGTACTCGGACAAGTTGTTCCAAAAGATGAGCCAGGTGATTTTGGATCTGGGCGAGACCGAGAGTTGCATTATCGAAGGCCGCCTGTCCGATTATCTGCTTCGCAACAACCCCAACCACATTGCCGTATTGGTGACCGCTCCTTTTGAGGACCGCGTCGAGATCGTGCGCAAGAAGCGTGGCCTTAATAAAAAGAAGGGCGCCAAGCTGGTCAAGCAGCAGCAGAAGGCGCGCGAGGCGTTCTACAAGCGCTACAGCGCCGGCAAGTGGAAGATGACGAGCGGTAAGGACATCGTTGTCAACCGCGCCAAGCTGGGCCGCGAGGGCTGCAAAGACGTTATCGCCGCTGCCTACCGCTACAAAGTAGCGCAGCTCGAAGACTAACCGACCAAAACCACCACAAAGGGGACAGGCACCTTTGTGGTGGTTTTTGTTTTAGGCGGAGGGGAAGGCCTTGGCGGCAGTGCCTATCCTCGGCTTTTGCATAGTCTCGATCTGTAACACCAAGCCAGCGAAAATGGCTCTAACTGTTACAGATTTAGATGAACCGTTCGGCCGTCAGCCCAACGTCTTGATCTGTAACACCAGGCGGCATATTTGGTCTCTAACTGTTACAGATTGAGATGCGGCGTGGGCGGCCGGCACAATATCTCGATCTGTAACAACTGCAGGGCTCAACGGACTCCAGCTGTTACAGATTGAGACAAAACGACCGGGCAAGTCCCAAACCACCACAAAGGTGCCTGTCCCCATCGTGGTGGTTTGGGCGGTCGGCATAGAAAAAGTCCCCGCCGGGCGTGTGCTCGACGGGGACTTTGCCGTTTGATGGCTAGCGCTGCAGGTGATTACTCGCCCAGCAGGCTCTTGGTGATGGAAGCGGCGGCCTTCTTGCCGGCGCCCATCGCCAGAATGACCGTAGCGGCACCGGTGACGATGTCGCCGCCGGCCCAGATGCGGGGATCGGTGGTCTGGCCGGTCTCCTCGTCGGCGACGATGTAGCCCCACTTGTTGAGCTCCATCTTGCCGCCGATCTTGGCAGCGAAGGGGTTGGCGTTGGTGCCGATAGCCGAGATCGCGACGTCGCAGGGGATCTCCTCGATGGCGCCCTCGATGGGCACCGGGCGACGGCGACCGGACTCGTCGGGCTCGCCGAGCTCCATCTTCTGGACCTTGACGGCGCACACGGAGCCGTCCTCGCCAGCGACAAACTCGAGCGGGGAGACGAGCGGCAGAACCTCGACGCCCTCGGCCTTAGCATGGTGCAGCTCGGCGCGACGGCAGGGCATCTCGTCCTCGGTACGACGGTAGGCGATGATGGCGTGCTCGGCGCCCAGGCGCTTGGCGGTACGGACGGCGTCCATAGCCACGTTGCCGCCACCAAAGACAACGACGTTCTTGCCGTGCTTGGTGGGGGTGTCGTACTCGGGGAACTTGTTGGCCTTCATCAGGTTCACGCGGGTGAGGTACTCGTTAGCGAAGAAGACGTTGGGCAGGTTCTCGCCGGGGACGTTGAGGAACTTGGGCAGGCCAGCGCCGGTCGCCACGTAGATGGCGTCGAAGCCCTGCTCGAACAGCTCCTCGGCCGTGGCCATGTTGCCCACGACGGAGTTGTACTCAAACTTGACGCCCATGTCCTCCAGGCCGTCGATCTCGCGCTTGACGACTGCTTTGGGCAGACGGAACTCGGGGATGCCGTAGACCAGCACGCCGCCGCCGGTGAAGAAGGCCTCAAAGACGGTAACGTCAAAGCCGTTACGGGCGAGCTCGCCGGCGCAGGTGATGCCGGACGGGCCGGAGCCGACGACGGCGACCTTCTTGCCGTTCTTGGGGGCCATCTTGGGCGTGGAGGCGAGCTCGGGGCGGTCACCCAGGAAGCGCTCGAGCTGGCCGATGGCCACGGGCTCGGACTTCTTACCACGGATGCACTTGCCCTCGCACTGGTTCTCCTGCGGGCAGACGCGGCCGCAGATGGCGGGAAGCATGGAGTCCTCGCGGATGGTATCGAGAGCGCCGCCGAAGTCCTTCGCGCGGATCTGCTCGATAAAGCGGGGAATGTTGATGTTGACGGGGCAGCCCTCGACACAGAACGGCTTCTTGCAGTTGAGGCAGCGCTCGGCCTCGGCCAGCGCCATCTCCTCGGTGAAGCCCTTGTCGACGGGGCGGAAGTCGCAGGCGCGCTCGGCAGCCGGCTCCTCGTTATCGGGGGTGCGGGGCGACTTCATATCGGCAACGAAACGACCGTTAACTAGTGGCATGCGCAGCTCTTTTCCTCATAGGCCTTGAGGGACTCGCCCTCTTCGGAACGGTAAGCGGCCTGGCGGGCACGAAGGTCATCCCAGTCGACCAGGGTGGCATCGAAGTCGGGGCCGTCGACGCAAGCGAACTTGGTCACGCCGCCCACCTCGACGCGGCAGCAGCCGCACATGCCGGTGCCGTCAACCATGATGGGGTTGAGCGACGCGGTGATGGGGGTGTCGTACTTCTGGGCGGTGAGGGTCGAGAACTTCATCATCGGAACGGGGCCGACGCAGAAGACCTGGCTCACGGCCTTGTCCTGCAGCAGGCGCTCCAGCGGAGCGGTGACAACGCCCTGCTCGCCGTAGGAACCGTCATCGGTGGTGATGTGGATGTGGTCCTCGTCGAGGAGCTCGCGGAACTGGTCCTCCATGAGCAGGAGGTCCTTGGTGCGGGCGCCCATGATGGCGTGCACCTCGTGACCGGTCTCGACCAGGTGCTTGGCGACCGGGAAGGCAATTGCAAGGCCGACGCCGCCGCCAATGACGGCGCAGGGGCCCTCAGCCATCTCGGTGGGAACGCCCAGCGGGCCCACGACGTCGCGCAGCGACTCGCCGGCCTCGTAGGTGGACAGCATCTCGGTGGTCTTGCCGATCACCATGAAGATGAACTCGACCCAGCCCTCGTCACCGTTCCAACCGGCCAGGGTAAACGGGACGCGCTCGCCCGTCTCGTTGGCGCGAACCATGAGGAACTGTCCAGCGTGCGCATGTTTGGCGATTGCAGGCGCCTCGATGCGGAACTTGAACACCTTCTCCGAGAACTGTGTCTTCTCCAGGATCTTATACATAGAACCCCTCTCTTGTTAGGGCTGCCGAACCGTGCCTCCACGGAAATGGACGGTAGCCCGAATAAAACCGTACGCGCACAGGCGTTGTGCAGACATACGGTGCAAATTATACCCTCATGGACATGTCGCTTACGTGTGTCTTCGGCGGTTGGGAAAAGGGTTTATCCACTTCGGCCTACCAAAGGGGGAGAGGTTTATTTTGGTCAGTTTTATCAGGCAAAACGACAAAGGGGGTCGGCCTCGCGCTTTGGTGAGGCCGACCCCCTTTGGGGCGTTATGCATGTATGGTGGCAGCGTGATTATTGCGATGTGCCGACTGCGGCGTTTACGCAGATAAACCTGCCAAAATAAACCTGTCCCTAAATGGTAGGTTTTAGTGTTTGCCGTTGGAGGAAGCGGCGCCGTTTACGTGATCGCGGGCGTAGATTACGCCGTGGACGATGGCCAAACCGGCGGCATCTGCGGCGCGGGCGCAGGTGTCCTGGAAGTCCTCGGCCTCGCGGGCGCGCAGCTGCTTGAGCACATAGTCTGCCACGGCCATCTTGCCGGGAGGGTTGCCGATGCCGGTGCGGATGCGGCTAAAGTCGCGGCTGCCCATCTTGTCGATGATGGAGCGCAGGCCGTTGTGGCCGGCGTGGCCGCCGCCCACCTTGACACGTACGTCGCCGGCGGGAATGTCGAGCTCGTCGTGAATCACGAGCAGCTCCTCGGCCTTGATCTTGTACTCGCGGCAGAGCTTGGAGATGGGGCCACCCGAGGTATTCATATACGACTGCGGCTTGACAAGCACGATCTGGCGCTTGCCGCCCTCTTCCTCGACATCGTTGATATTGATGAGCGCGACCTCGGCGCCTGCCTGGTTTTTCCAGTACGTGACACCGGCCTGACGGGCCAGCTCGTCGATCGCCTTAAAGCCGGCGTTGTGGCGGGTCTCGGCATATTCCTCGCCCGGGTTGCCAAGCCCGGCAACCATGCGAATCTTGAGCGGCTGTGCAGCTGCCATAGGCTTCCTTTCGTTACATAAGTAGTTCGTTCAACGACAAAGGCTACCACGCCCGCCGAAGGCGAGACTTCGTTTCAGCGAAATCCCACCAGACAAAAGCGCGGCCGCGGCAGAGCGAGCCGTCGGAACAGAAGAAACCCCCGCGCGACCTTTGCGAAGCAAGGGGGAGCGCGGGGGTTTCTTCTGTTCCGACGGCGATGCGCCGGGTTGCAAGGACGATGCGATTACAGCGCGAAGTCGCCGCCGACGAGCGTGGAGACGGGCTCCTCGTGGTAAACGGCGGAGATGGCCTGAGCGAACTCCTCGGCGACCGAGATAGTCTTGATCTTGCCGCCGACCTCGACGGGGATGGCGTCGGTGACGACGCACTCGACGATGGGGGCATCGTTCAGGCGCTCGATGGCCGGACCGGAGAAGATGCCGTGGGTGGCGCAGACGTAGATGTCGCCGGCGCCCATAGCCTTGAGCTCCTTGACGTTGGCGCACAGGGTGCCAGCGGTGTCGATCATGTCGTCGTTGATGATGCAGGTCTTGCCCTTGATGTCACCGATGATGCCCATGACCTCGGCGGCGTTGTGGCGCGGACGGCCCTTGTGGGCGATGGCCAGGTCGCAGCCGAGCATGTCGGACAGCTTCTTGGCGGCCTTGGCGCGACCCACGTCGGGGGAGACGACAACCAGGTTGTCGGTGTCGAAGTGCATGTCGTTGTAGTACTGGCCAAACAGCGGCAGTGCGGACAGGTGGTTAACCGGGATATCGAAGAAGCCCTGGATCTGGCCCTGGTGCAGGTCGAGGGTGATGATGCGGTTGACGCCGGCGCGCTCGAGCAGGTTGGCGACGAGGCGGGCGGTGATGGGCTCGCGCGGGCCGGCCTTGCGGTCCTGGCGGGCATAGCCGTAGTGGGTGATAACGGCGGTGATGGAGCGGGCGGATGCGCGCTTGGCAGCGTCGGTGGCGATGAGCAGCTCCATGAGCATGTCGTTGACGTTGCCGCCGGCCACGGACTGAATCAGGAAGACGTCGGCGCCGCGGACGGTCTCGTCGTAGCGGGCGTAAATCTCACCATTGGCGAACTGCTTTAGCGTAAGGCCCGAAAGCTCGACCCCAAGGTACTCAGCAATCTTCTGAGCGAGGGGACGGTTGGAGGAACCGGAATACACGCGGATGGACTTGCGCATATTCTCCGACTTCTCGGGATCATTAATCGGCATTACCCTTCTCCTTTATACATCGAATGCCATATAGATGCCTTGTTGCATTGTAACCGCGCGGCGGGGCTTATCGAGTCTTGATAACGTCTTTACCGTCAACGGACACGAACCGACCACTCATCCGGTCGCGCAGGTCACGATAGAAAAAGGAGCCGCCCCCATGGAGCAGCTCCTTTTGTGCTTGGTAAAACGTTATACCTCGTCGTCCTCGTGCAGGCGGCGGCGGTAATCGGCGGCCCAGCCCTCAATATTTACCTGACGGGCGCGGCCCAGACCAAGTGCGTCGGCCGGGACCGGCTCGGTGATGACGGAGCCGGCGGCCACGAGCGCACCGTCGCCAATCTGGGCGGGCGCGACCATCATGGTGTCGGAACCGATGAAGGCATCCTTGCCGATGACGGTCTTGTGCTTGTGCTCGCCGTCGTAGTTGCAGGTGATGGAGCCTGCGCCCACGTTGACGCCGGAGCCCATGGTGGTGTCGCCGATGTAGGACAGGTGCGGCACCTTGGAGCCCTCGCCGATCGTGGACTTCTTGATCTCCACGTGCGTGCCGGCCTTGGAACCGTCGAGCATATGAGTGCCCGGGCGCAGGTAGGCGCGCGGGCCGCAGTCGACGCCGTTCTCGATGACGGCCTCGATGGCGATGGTCTCATCGATGGTGCAGCCGCTGCCGACGGTGGTGTCGGTGAGACGGCTGTTGGGGCCGAGCTGGCACTCCTCGCCCACGGTGACATGGCCGATCAGGTGCGTCTGCGGCCACACAATAGTGTCGCGGCCGATGGTGGCGTCGGGGCCGATCCAGGCCTGCGTGGGGTCGATGAAGGTAACGCCCTCGGCCATCCAGTGCTCGTTGATACGGTCGCGCGCGATGGCGGTAAGCTGCGCGAGCTGGATGCGGCTGTTGACGCCCAGGCCGTCGCGGTAGTCGTCACAGTGGAAGATGGAGACCGCCTGGCCGTGGCCTTTGAGGATCTCGAGCATGTCGGGCAGATAGTACTCGGACTGCGCGTTGTCGTTGCCGATCTCGTCAATGTGCGCGGCGAGCTGCGCGCCGTCGAAGGCGTAGCATCCGGCGTTGCACTCGAGCAGCGTGGCGGCCTGCTCGGGCGTGCAGTCCTTCTGCTCGATGATGCGCTCAATCTGACCATCGGCGCCCAGCTTGATGCGGCCGTAGCCGAAGGGGTCGGGCGGGGTCATGGTCATGACGGTGCAGGCGAGCTCGCCGGTGGCGACGGTCTGCGCGAACTTGGCGACGGTGTCGGCGGTGATGAGCGGCAGGTCGCCGTTGAGCACGACGACGGGGCCTTGCGTGATGCCGCAGGCCTCGAGCGCGACCTTTACGGCGTGGCCGGTGCCCAGGCGCTCGGTCTGCTCGACGCACTCGACCTTGGTGGCGCTGTTGGCATAGGCGCCGTCGATAAGGGCGCGCATCTCGTCGGCGTGGCTGCCGATGACAACCACGACGCGGTTGCAGCCGGCCTTGATGGTGGCGTCGACGATCCACTGGACCATGGGCTTACCCAGGATCTTGTGCGAAACCTTGCAGTGGTTCGACTTCATGCGGGTGCCCTCGCCGGCAGCGAGGATAATTGCGGTTGCGTCCATGTGATCTCCTGTTACGTTATAGAGACGTGTGTTTGGAAACGATACACGGCGCAATATGATACCGCAGGCATATGACGAGCGCGTAACGATTGGTTTGCGGCGGTTGAGGCTTGCGCCGCCGGCGTGGCGTTTGCACTGCTTGTGTGCGGCGCTGGCGGTGCTGCGGAGCTGTTGTTTGAGCGAGGGGACGGGGGTGCCCGTGGACAACATACGAGAGGAGTTTGGCGGCGAGCCCGTCGCGGCATTCTCGATGTCGCATCCGGCTGTGCCGGCACTCTATATAGTGCTGACGCTGGGGCTCACTATGTTCTCGATGCAGCCGGTACTGATTGCGCTGTCACTTGCGGGCGGGCTGGCGTATGGATTTGCGACGCGTGGGGCTGCCCGCACGCTGGGCGCGCTCCGCTGGCAGCTGCCGGTGATTTTGATCGTTGCGGTGCTCAATCCGCTGTTTAGCGCCTCGGGCTCGACGGAGCTGTTCCGTATTGGCATGCGCGCGGTGTATCTGGAGAGCATGGTATACGGCCTGTGCATGGGCGGGTTGTTTGTGGCGAGCGTGCTGTGGTTTGAGGCGGCGGCGTCGATGCTCGAATACGACAAGGTGCTCGCGCTGCTGGG
>CAKUGX010000058.1 GCA_934654765.1 uncultured Collinsella sp.
GTTTGGCCTGATAATTGCGCTCGCCCACCGTGCCCATCGCCAGGCCGATAAGCTCGGCCGCCCCGCCAGCCTTCCCGCCCATACCGATCACGGCCCGGGCGCACGAAAGCACAAACGGCAACACCTCGCGCCAGGTATGGGCGCAAAACAGGCGCCAGCTCCGCACGCCATGCAAGCGAAACATCTGCTCCAACGACCCATTAACCTGCGCCAGGCCCTCGGTCAGCGAAAAATACACGCCCGGCAGCGCCATCAAAAACACCGCGGCGATACTCACGCGCGCCGACCCCAGCCAAATGAGCAACAGGACCACCACGCAGGCAACCGGCGTCGCCTTCACAAACGACAGCGCCGGCGCCACCAGGCGAGCAAAAGCCCGCGAACGTGACGAAACCCCGGCCAGCACGCCGCCGCATACCGCGGCAAGCGCCAACCCGCCCAAGATTCGCGCACCCGAGCCCGCCAAAATCGCCCACGTGCCGGCATCGCACACCAGTCGCAGCAACGCCACCACAACGGCACCCGGCCCCGGCAAGATCAACGGCTGAGCCACCAGCGCCACCACCAGCATCCACGCGGCAAGCCAAAAGGCGGCGACGGCACCTGTTGCCGCCACCGCCTTCACACGCTCTGTCATTTGTCGAGCAAACGCACGCACGGGCTACTCCATGTAGTAGAAATCGTCAGCCGGAAGTTTACCACCCACGGCGCTCGCGTCCGCATCGGACAGCACCTGCAGATACCCGCTAAGTGCCGCTTTCATATCCTTGCCCGTCTGGCACACGAGCATGCACCCGGGAATCGCCTTCTCGGCAATCTTGGCGTTGTCCACGATACCGGCATCGGCCACGGCCTGCGCCCAGTCCGCCGGCGCCGCGTTGATAGCCTTAACGCTCGCCTCGTGGCAGCTCAAGAACTCCGCCACGGCCTCGGGATGCTCTTCGGCAAACGCACGGCGCACCACGGTCACGCCCGTCAACAAACGCGAACCTGTGTCGCCCGCCAGCTCGTCCCACACGTCGGTCAAGCTCACCGGCGCCGACAGCTTGCCCTCGCTCTTAGCGATGGCCGCCGTCTTAAACGGCTCCGGCAGCACGCCCACAGCGGACGGATCGGCCAGCAGCGCCGAGAGTACCTCAGTGGGCTCGCTCTTAAACTCGAGCGTCACCTGGCCGGTCAGGCCCGCGCGCTCCAGCAGGTAGTTCATCACATACTCCGGCGTGGTGCCCTTGCCCGTCATGTAGACGGTGCGGCCCGCCAGATCGCCAAACGAGGTCACGCCCGCATCGCCCGTTACCACATTCAACACGCCCAGCGTGTTGATGTCGATGACCTGCACCGCGCCCTCGGTCTTGTTGTAGAGCACGCTCGCCACGTTGGCGGGCACCAGGGCAATGTCGATATCACCCTGAATGACCTTGGGAACGATCTCGTCGGCGGCAGTGTTGATCGCAAAGTCGAACTCGTTGTCCGTCTCGCCGCTTGCGGCCTGGTCCATAAACTGCACCAGGCCAATCGAGGTCGGCCCCTTGAGCGAGGCGACGTGCACCTCGACCGGCTCGGCGGCAGCACTGCCCGCGGCAGACCCGGCAGTCGAGCCCGCGGTGGACCCGGCGCCGGCAGCCCCGCCGCCACAGCCCGCGAGCGCAAGTGACAGCGCGCCCGCGGCGAGCGCCGAGGCAAACCCCCGGCGCGACATCTCAAAATCAAATGCGCGCATCGCTAGCACGTCCCCTCGTTAGGCATCCTCCATGCGTGATGGTCGGTATGCAGCAACTCCTCGGCCAGCGGCGAAAGCGGTGCGCCCAAGAACTCGCGGTAGCATGCCTGGACATCGGGATTCTCGTGCGAGAAGCGAATGTCCGCCTTCGCATCCAGGCCCCACAGCACCTGACCGCGCTCGGCCGCTAGCTCGCAGCCGTCGTGGATGGGCTGACCGCCGCCACCGACGCAGCCGCCGGGGCACGCCATGACCTCGACGAAGTCATAGCTCACACGGCCATCGCGAATCGCGTCGAGCAGACGGGCGGCATTGCCAAGCCCGTGCGCCACGGCGACGCGCACCTTGGTGCCATCGATATCGGCCACGGCTTCCTTCCAGCCGTCGAGGCCGCGCACGTCGGTAAAGAAATCGGCATCGGGATTCTTGCCCGTCACCAGGTAATAGGCCGAGCGCACCGCGGCTTCCATCACGCCGCCCGTGGCGCCAAAGATCACACCCGCGCCCGTGCCAAAGCCCAGCGGCGTGTCGAGCGGCTCCTCGACGAGCGTATCCACGCTCACGTGGTTCGCGCGGATCATGCGCACCATCTCGCGCACCGTCAGCGCAACGTCAACGTCGGGCGCACCGTCCTCGCCCACCATGCTCGGCAGCGCGCGCTCGGCCTTCTTGGCCGTGCACGGCATCACGGACACCACAAACAGACGCTCGGGCTCCACGCCCAGCACCTTGGCGTAATAGGTCTTGGCGATGGCACCAAACATCTGCTGCGGCGACTTAGACGTGGACAGGCTGTCGACAAACTCCGGATAGCGCGCCTTCACAAATCGCACCCAGCCCGGGCAGCAGCTCGTAAACATGGGCCAGCCACGGCTATCGCCCTCGCCCTTGGCGGCCTTGCCCAGGCGCTCAATCAGCTCGGAGCCCTCCTCCATAATGGTGAGGTCGGCCGAAAAATCGGTGTCGAACACGTACTCAAAGCCCACGCGGCGCAGTGCGCAGGCCAGGCGCTCGACGGTAGCCTCCTCGCGCGAAATGCCGAGCTCCTCGCCCCAGGCGCTACGCACGGCCGGCGCGATCTGCACCAGCACGATCTTGTCGGGATCGGCGATAGCGTCGAACACGGTCTCGGTGTCGTCGCGCTCGCGCAGCGCGCCCGTCGGGCAATGCGTGATGCACTGGCCGCACGCGACGCAATCGGTCTTGCCTATCGGCGCGCGCCCGCGGGTGCCCACGGCGGTGTGCGTGGCGCGGTTGGTCAGATCCCAAATGCCGAGCCCCTGCACGCTCTCGCACACCTTGATGCAGCGCATGCACTTGATGCACTTGTCGTTGTCGCGAATGATGGGGAAATCGAAGTCCCAGCCCTCGCGCGCCAGGTGCTGCTCGTACGGCAGATAGAAGATGCCCAGGTCGTTGGCGATGGTCTGCAGGTTGCAGTTGCCGCTGCGCACGCAGCTCGTGCAGCGCGAATCGTGCTGGGACAGCAGCAGCTGCACGTTGGTGCGGCGCGCCTCGCGGGCCTTGGGACTGTTGGTGTGGACCACCATGCCGTCGAGCACGTAGTTGTTGCAGGCGGCAACCAGCTGGTCGCAGCCCTCGACCTCGACCACGCACACGCGGCAGCCGCCGATCTCGTTCAGATCGCGCAGGTAGCACAGGGTGGGAATCTGAATGCCGGCGGACTTGGCCGCGTCCAGGATCGTGGTGTGCTCGGGTACCACGACTTCGCAATTATCGATCGTGAGCTTGACCATGTTGAGTGCTCCGCTTTCGGTGTTGTCGCTGACAGTGGTTTTGTTGGGCTCTACCATTCCAGGTTCCTCCCTCCGCGGAACGCGCCAAAGCCAAAGTGGTCGCAACGCAGACAGCGGCTTGCCTCCTGGCGTGCCTCCTGCTCGGTAAGGCCCTGCTCGACCAGATTCCAATCGTGAATACGTTCGCCGGCCTCGCGCTCACCCAGCTCGCAGCGGCCGCACTCGTGCTTGCCCTTAAACTGGACGGTCGGCAGCTCCACGTCGAGCTTGATCTTGTGGTCGAAGCCCAGGTAGCGGTCGATATTTGCCGAAGCCACGCGGCCGGCGTTGATGGCGCGGATAACGGTGGCGGGGCCGGTCTGGCAGTCGCCGCCGCTAAAGAGGCCGTCGAAATTGGGCACGGCACCGTCCGAGTCGGTGACCACGCAGCCCCACTTGCAGGCAATGCCCATCTCCTCAAACGGCTTGGAATCGATGTCCTGGCCAATGGCCACAAACACGCGCTCGCAGGGAATAACGCGCTCTGGCGTGGCGGCGGCACGCGGGGCCGGACGACCGCGACGGGGCTCGCCGATAATCTGCGGCTGCACGCGCAGGCCGTTCACGCGACCGTCCTCGCCCGTCTCGATGGCGAGCGGAGCCGTGAGCTCCAGCACCTCGCAGCCCTCGGCCTGGGCGCCGGCAATCTCGGCGTCCTGGGCCGTCATATCGCAGATGCGACGGCGGTAGACGATACTCACCTTTTCGGCACCGCAGCGCACGGCAGAGCGTGCCACGTCCATGGCCACGTTGCCGCCGCCGATAACGCACACGCGCTGGCCGCTCAGGTCGGGCAGCTCGTCGTCACCGATGGCGCGCAGCATCTTGACGGCCGACTCCACGCCGGGCGCCTCTTCGCCCGGAAGGCCGAGCTTCTTGTCGCTGTGGGCGCCGATGGCCAGGTAGACGGCATCGAACTCGTCGCGCAGGCGGGCAAGCTCCTCGCCGTTGACGGAATGGTCAAGCTCCACGTCGATGCCGGCGCTCAAGATCCAGTCGATCTCGGCCTGCAGGCGCTCGCGCGGCAGACGGTAGCTGGGGATGCCGTAGCGCAGCATACCGCCCAGATGGTGGCGCTGCTCAAAGATGGTCACCTTGTGGCCCATCACGGTCAGGTAGTAGGCGCAGGAAAGGCCAGCCGGGCCGCCGCCGATCACGGCGATGCGCTTGCCGGTGCCGTCGGCCACGGTGGGCTTGTAGTCGTTGAGGTCACTATGCTCAACGGCAAAGCGCTTAAGGGCGAGGATGTTCATGGGGTCATCGACCATGCCGCGACGGCAGTGCATCTCGCAGGGATGCTCGCACACCAGACCGCAGACGAGCGGCAGCGGGTTGTTCTTGCGGATGACCTTGACGGCGTCGGCATAGCGGCCGGCCTCGACCAGCGAGATGTAGCCGGGAATGTCGACGTGCGCCGGGCAGCCCGAGACGCATGGGACGCGCGCCTCGCGGTCAAAGCCGCAGGAGTGCTCGCGGATGTGATGCTCAAAGTCGTCACGGAAGCCGCGGATGGCCGTGAGCGCCATGGCGCCGGCCTCGTAGCCGATGGCGCAGTCACTCGAAAGGTAGATGGTGCGGGCGGTGCGCTCGATCAGATTGAGCGTGGACTCGTCGGCGCGGCCCTCGAGCACATCGGCGAGCAGGTCGCTCAGCGCGCTCAGGCCCACGCGGCAGGGCGTACACTTGCCGCAACTCTGCGTCGAGCACAGGTTGACGAGCGCCGCCGTAAACTCTACGGGGCACGGGGCGAGCGAGCTCACCGCCAGACGACGTCCAAGCGCATCGTGCAGGTCGTCCATGACGGCCTGAGCGTGGCTGCGTTCCATTACATGCAGTCGAGCCATAAGATCCCCTCTCACATGGCAGCCCGGAGGCGAGGCCGGGCGAAGTTGCTACACGCACAACACTGACCTAAAAAGTTGTTAGGTCACCACACGGTTCGGCAGGCGGTATGAAATGCAGCCATCAACGGTGATAAAAACCTTTACCGCAGATTAACGCCATGTTTGATAAAACGCATTACCCACAATGGCTAAAAGAGGCCGCCCCCTTGCACCAAATGACAATGCCCCGCCCGCGCACAACACGCGGACGGGGCATTGTTCAAGTTATGTGGTCGGCGGCACCGTCACCATTACTTAAGCTCGGGCCAGAAGTCCTTGTTAGCCTCGATCATGTCGTCGAGAACTTCCTTGGCGACGTTCATCGAAGGCACGGTCTTGTTGAGCGTAAAGGCCTTGAGCGCCTTCTCGTAAGAGCCCTCGATCGTAGCTTCAACCACGAGCTTCTCGGAGTTCAGCTGCTGCATCATGAGACCCTGCTGGAACAGCGGGATGTTGTCGCGGCTGATGACCTCGGGGCCGTTCTTGCCGATGTAGGCAGGCAGCTCGACCATGGCGTCGTAGGGCATGTTGGGGATTGCGCCCTTGTTCTCGCAAATGACCAGGAAGCGCTGCTTGGTGTCGTTCTTCAGAGCGATGGCCAGATCGGCAATCCAGTCGCCGTGGCTGCCCGCGTAGAACGTGCTCTCGTCGATCTCGCCGGTCTTCTCGTAATGGTCGATGCCCTCGAAGAGGTTCTTCTCGCGCGTCTCCTCGACCTCGTTTGCACGGGTGCGCTCGGGGTTGGAATGCTCGACGAACTCCTTCTGCTGCAGGTAGTAGTTCAAATACGTGTTGGGCAGGTACTCCGGGAAGCACTCCATGATCTCGTACTCGCCCTTCCAGACGTAGTACCAGCTGCCCTTGGTGTGACGGTTCTGCTCGGGGTGCTCGTCGGCGGTCTCCTCGGGCTTCTTGGACATCAGCGAGCTCATGCCCTTAAGGTACGAATCGGGCAGCAGAATCTCGTGCTCCTTGATGTACTCGCGCAGCTGCGGGAGCACCTCCTCGCCCTTGTGACGGATCGAGGTGAACCAACCAAAGTGGTTAAGGCCAAAGTAGTCGTACTCAACATCCTTCTTGTCGATATCGAGCGCGGCGCAGACCACGTCGATGATCGCGATCGGCATGTCGCAGATGTTGATGATGCGAGCGTTGGGACGCAGAACGCGGCAGCCCTCGGACACGATGGCAGCGGGGTTGGAGTAGTTGAGAATCCAGTAGTCCTTCTTGGCGTACTTCTCAACGTCATCGATCAGCTCGACCATGGGGAAGATGGTACGCATGCCGTAGGCAAGGCCACCGCAGCCGCAGGTCTCCTGACCCACGCAGCCGTGGCGCAGCGGAATCTTCTCGTCCTGCTCGCGCATGGCATAGCCGCCCACGCGCATCTGGGCAAACACGAAGCTCGCGTCGGTAAAAGCCGTCTTTTTGTCGGTGGTCACCGTAAGCTTGATGTCCAGGCCGAGGTCCTCGTGCAAAATCCAGTCCACGAGCACGCCGATCTTGCGCTGGCGCTCCTCGTTGATGTCGTACAGGCGAATCTCGTCAACGTCGAGCTCGTCCTTGCGCAGGGCGATGGACTTGACGATGCCGGGGGTAAAGGTGGATCCGCCACCACACAGAGTAATGATCATTGTTTACTGCTCCTTCTCAATTGCGTTTTCGACCTTGTCGCGCATCTCGGCGACCTTCATGCCAAAGATGATCTGGATATTGTTGCCATTGCGGTTGATGCCGCTGTTGGGCACGTGGTTGATGAGGTTCTCATCGATGAGGTCCGGGTTCTTAACGTTCACGCGGAGACGCGTAAAGCAGTTCTCGAGCTCCTCGATGTTGTCTTTGCCGCCAAGACCTGCGACCAGGTCGGCAATACCTGCATCGACGCCCTCTGCGGGAGCTGCGGCAACAGCGCCCTGCTTCACCGCGACAGACGCGGCGGCCTCGCCCTCGGCAACGGACTCGGCGAGCTCGGACTCCTCCTCGCGACCAGGCGTGTGGAGGTTGAGCTTCTTAATAAGGAAGGTGAAGAGGAAGAAGTACAGCGCGGCGTTGACGACTCCAAGCACCAGCATAACCGGCCAGTTGGTCTTGTCGACACCAAGAACCAGGTTGGAAACCACGATGTTGATGATGCCGCCTGCAGTCGAAGCAGGCACGGAGAGGACCTTGAGCAGAACCAGGAAGATACCGGAAAGAACCGAGTGAACGACAAAGAGCACGGGAGCGGCAAAGACAAAGAGGAAGTCCATGGGCTCGGTGACACAGGAGAGCACGGCGGTGATGATCAGCGGGATGATAACGGCCTTGGTCTTATCCTTGTTCCCCTTGTAAGCGGTGAAGATAAAGGCGAGACCGATACCGATGTAAGGCCACAGGTTGTTGAAGGTGTAGCTGTTGAAATACGTGCTATCGGAGAAGGGCTGGCCCGTCATTGCCATCTCGGCGACACGGATGGGATAGGCGCCGGCGATAACCTGATCGCCCAGCGTCAGGGTGCCACCCACATCGGAGAACTGGAACGGGGTGTAGATGAGGTGGTGCAGACCGGTGGGAACAAGCAGCTTGTTGAGCATGCCGTAGATGAACAGACCGATGTTGCCCGACTCCTTAATGATGCCGGCAACGGAGGAGATGGCACCCTGAACCGGAGGCCAAACGATGCAGAAGCCAGCGCCCATGATCCAGGAAATGATGATCATGATCAGGAACGGGAAGCGAACGCCCGAGAACATCGAAAGGGCAATGGGGAACTGCTTGTTCGAGTACTTGTTGAACACAGCACCGGTGATGCAACCAAGAATGATGCCGCCAAACACGCCGGTATCGAGCACCTGAATGCCCATAACGGTGCTCTGTCCGGTTCCGGTAAGACCGAGCATGCCACTCGCTTCGGCAAGAGAGCCGGTGGCGTTGAGCACGATGTTATTGGCCTGAAGGAACAGGAAGAACGACATCAGGGCGATCAGCGAAGCGTGGCCCTTGTTCTTCTTGGCCATAGCGCCGGCGATGCCCACGCAGAACAGAATCGAGAGGTTGTTGATGATAAACATCAGCGACTGATAGACAACGGCGCCCACAAGCTGGAACGGACCGGAGCCCAGCACGGGAATCATGGCGCAGATGGTCTTGTTGGTTAGAATGATGCCCACGATGAGCAGAATGCCGGCAACCGAGAGATACATCATCGGTTGGACGATCGACTTCGCGAACACCTCCAACGGCGCCTTGAAATTGACTTTCTTTTTTGCGGTCATAGCGGTACTCCCCTTCCTTATTCCGCAAATTTAGATAGACGTGCCCTGGACAAGACCGTGGGCCTTGCCTTATATCAATCAATGTGTGGGCACGTTATGCTTAGAGACCAGGTTCTCCAAGCAGGTTAACAATGTGATATGCGAGATAACTCTTCTCGGCATTGGAAACGACAACGTTATAGGTTGACGACAAGTGAGCGGCTATGGCGTCCGCGCACGAGAACGCGCACGGATACTTAGTTTCATCGATTCGGAACAGCGCATCGTCATTGATCTGCCCGGCCGCGGGGTCAAGCGCTCGCTGCGCGAAAAACTGCAGATGGCGGACGAAACGCTCATAGGGCAACGAGGTGTCGTCGAGGGTCGTGGCGTAGCGTTCAGAAACAATCGCGAGTACGTCGCGAACAAGCTGAACCGAAATAATCAAACGGTCGGAGCGTTGCGGCATAGTGGCGTTGACGATATGCAGCGTAATGAAACCCTGCTCCCCCTCGCTCATCTCAAAGCCCATATACTCCTTGATGATCTGCAGTGCACAGCCCGCAAGCGCATACTCCTTGCGATAGAACTGCTGGATCTCGAGCAGCAGCGGATTCTCGCACGGAACGCCCTTGCGTTCGCGCTCGAGGGCGAGACTGATGTGGTCTGCGAGAGCGATGAGGATCTTGTCGTTGATGTCAACGTTGAGTTCTCGACGGAGCATCTGAACAATGTCCTCGGCAATCACGAGGTTGACGGTGGGGATGGACTCCAAAAGATGAGCCAAGCGGTCAATCGTACGCGAATCCTGAGAAGTACCCTCCTGCAGCGCGTAGGTCTTCTCTACCGACGCCTCATCGATAGCGTCGCCGGCATGGCGGCCAAAGCAGATGCCTCGGCCGATGACGATGAGCTCGGAGCCATCGTCCGAAGTGACCATTGCGACGTTATTGTTAAAAACTCGCTTGATAACCACGGCATCCACCACAAGAACTTACTCGGAAAGCCAGACGACAGGCTCTTTAACAGCAACAGGACCAGAAGCGTGCTCGCGAAGAAGAGAGTTCTCCGGGCGCTCACACACGATAACAAAAACCGTGGGGTCAAAGCCAGCGGCGCGAACCACATCGAAATCAACCTCGACGAGGGGCTGGCCCGCATCGACATGATCGCCCTGGGCAACAAGCGCATGGAAGCCCTTGCCCTCGAGCTTAACGGTGTCGATTCCGATATGCAGCATTACCTGAGCGGAGCTGTCGTCGCACATGATACCCAACGCATGCTCAGTCGGGAACAGCGCCGCGATGGTACCGGAGACAGGAGCGCACACGCATCCCTCGTTGGGGATCACGGCAACGCCGTCGCCCACGGCACGGCTGCTAAAAGCGGGGTCATTGGTTTTTTCTAGGTGAACAAGCTCGCCGGAAACAGGAGCGAGGATTTCGAACTCGGAGGTCGTAGTCTTCTGCTCATCCGAGCCGCCCATCAGGCGAGAAAAGAAACCCATGGTGGCATGTCCCTTCATAAATATAGCCCAACCAAAATCAAGCGAATGCATCCATAGAGACACACCCGTTCAAAGACTTTGGTTAGGCCCACGTCCGAGGGACTCGGTAACCTTCCGCATTTCTTTTTACGGGGATTATTGTAGGCAACAGCAAAGCCAGAATAGTCATTATGACCGGTGAGCGGTATTTATTCTTCGATAAACGGTATTTAAGCGGCACTTAGGGACGTTCCTTTCCCGCCGGCACCCAGAGACGCTCCTTGCAGCAATTTCGTATGCGCTAGATGAAGAGCTCGCATTCCTTCCGCACGACGCAAACCTTGCTCAGCATCTGGGAAACAGCGGATAGCTTGTTGAGATCAAGCTTGCGAGCGCCTCGCGGACATACGGCGATGCAGCGCATGCAGGAGATGCACGCCTCGCCAGCTGCTCGCTTGGGGTCGCCCTTGTCGATAGCACAAACGGGGCACGCCGCGGCGCATGCACCGCAGGAGACGCATTCCTCTGTTGCCTCGGGTGCCATACGGTGATCCCCAGCTTGTTTATAAGGACGATTGCCGGGGATAGAGGGCTCGGATGCATCCTCAGCCAACAGCTTTTGCTGAATTTGCTGCGCAAACTCTGCGAGCTGCGCCGCATCCTGCGCATCCGGTCGCCCAGCAGCAAACTGTCGCGCAACGGAATGTTCTGCAATGGCTGCAACTGCCGCGATCACCCGGAATCCCGCATGCTTCGCAACGTCCTCCAGCTCTACGAGCGTGTCCTCAAACGCGCGGTTTCCGTATACACAAACCAAAACAGTCCGAGCCCCGTTGCCGCGCACCATGCCCAACCGGTCAGCCACCACAGTCGGGATTCTACCGGCATACGC
>CAKUGX010000059.1 GCA_934654765.1 uncultured Collinsella sp.
CGCCCTTCGGCTCCGAACGCACGCTCGCCTACGACCCGGCGACCAAAGCGTACTGGCAGCTGTTCGTCAACGGCAGCTCCTCCGAGGTCGGCGCGGGCGGCTACACGCTCAAGGACGGCGACTCCGTCGTCTGGTGCTACTCGAAGTACGGCGACCCCGCTCCCGTCGCCAAGATCTCGGCCACGTGCTCCGTCGTCGGCATCGACGCCAATGGCGCCCAGCAGACCTGGGCCGCAGCCCAGAGCATCACGCTGAAGGAGGGCTCGACCGCGGCCGACCTCTCCGAGCAGCTCTTCAAGCAGGCCGGCCTCAAGGCCGACTACGACCCCAGCGGCAGCTGGGGCTGGGCGCTCAACTCGATCACGTCGCCCTTCGGCTCCGAACGCACGCTCGCCTACGACCCGGCGACCAAAGCGTACTGGCAGCTGTTCGTCAACGGCAGCGCCTCCGAGGTCGGCGCGGGCGGCTATACGCTCAAGGACGGCGACTCCGTCGTCTGGTGCTACTCGAAGTACGGCGACCCCGCGCCCGCCAATCAGATTTCCGTTAGCTGCACCGTTATCGGCCAGGACACCTCGGGTGCTCAGCAGACATGGGCGCAGCCCACGACAGCTTTGGTGGAAGAGGGCGCGACCGCTGCTGATCTTTCCGAGCAGGCCTTTAAAAAGGCTGGCATTGGCGCCAAAACGGGGAAAGGCACGTACGGCTGGTATCTCGAGTCGCTGACTTCACCGTTCAACAAGACCGTGACGCTTTCGAGCGAGAAAGTTAACGAAAACACTTGGAAATTCTGGCAGTTCTTCGTTAACGGTCAGACGGCCAATGTCGGCGCGGGCAATTACACACTCAAGGCCGGGGACAAGGTTACCTGGGTCTATGGCTTTGATGGAACCATGCCCGGCCAGGTTTCCGTTTCAATGGAGATCATCGGTAAGAAGGATGAGAAGGCGCAGCGCTGGACCGATCCTTCGACGCAGGTGTTTGTCGAGGGCACGACGATCAAGGACGCTTCCGCTGCCTACTTCGATGCCATTGGCATTGAGTCCAAGATGTACGACCAATTTGGTTATTGGGGTGTTCATAGTCTTGTCTCCCCGCTTGATGGCACCGAGCTGTCGGGTGCATGGTCGTTCTTTGTCAACGGCGTTCCCGGGCCTCAGCTCGATAGCGATTACGTGCTCAAGTCGGGCGACAAAATCGTCTGGGCTTACGCCCCTGGCGACACCGTTCCTAATCCCGATGAAGTCGTAGTCGATCCGAGCGCTTCGCGCCCGACCGATTGGAAAGCCGACTGGAGTGGCAATTCCAATGCGGTGGTCAAGAACGTGTCCACGCCTACGGGCGCGCTGGCAAGCTCTTGGACGTTCGATTGGAGGGCCTACTCGGGTGCCACGTATCCCAATGCGAGCGAGCCTATTGTCGTGAACGGCAACGTTTACCTTGCCGTGAACAAGCGTTTGCTTAAGATCGACGCCGAGTCGGGCAAGGTGCTTGCCGAGTCGAACCTTCAGACTGCGATTGGCTACACCACGCGTCCGATTTATACGAAAGGCTTGGTCATCGTCCCGCTTGACGGCGGTGCGGTCCAGGCTCTGACGGCCGATACGCTGACGACGGTTTGGGTCACTGACTCTGTGAGCAAATCTGCCCAGTCAAATTCCCAGTTGACGGTCGATGGCAACTATCTCTACGTTGGCACCGTTGATGTCGACTATGGAACGAGTACGTACAATAACGGTCATCTGACGCGTATTAATATACTGACCGGCGCTGTTTCTTGGCAGCATGTTAATGCTGATGAGGGCTACTACTGGACGAGCGCTACAGTGGGCGACGGCTATATTCTGGTTCCGACGAGTGCAGGTACCGTTGAGATGCTGAGCAAGTCGACGGGTGATGTGCTCGGCAGCGTTTCGGTTGGTGCCATCGTCAACTCCGGCTGTGTACTGTCCAAAGACGGCAAGCATGCCTATGTGATCTCGCGTGACGGCAAGCTCCACGTGCTGGCACTGTCGGACGCAAACGCAAGGGCCTCTTCGCGCATTTCCGAAGAACGCGTCATCGATCTTGGTCTTACGGGTTGTGCCTGCATGCCCACGCTGTATGGCAATAAGCTGATTGTCGGTGGCGAGGTTTCTGGCGGTTCGGCGCTGGCGATTGTCGACCTTGATAATGACTTTGCTACGACGTTGGTTTCGTCTGCCGATGGCTCCGTGCTTCCTGCCGGTGGCATCAAGGGCGCACCGCTCGTGAGTGTCCAGGCGGATGACACGTACGTTTATTTCACTGTCAACTATGGTGCGACTTCCGACTATGTGAACTACACCTCGGGCGGTGGCGTGTATCGCTACAAGATGGGTGACGCACAGGCGACCGGTGCGTTTAGCGCAGCGGGACACAACAATTACTGTGACTCGCCGATTGCCTGCGATGCCAAGGGTAACCTCTACTACATCAACGATTCCGGCACGCTTTTCAAGCTGAGCGGTGGCGTTAAGGTCTCGTTTGAGACTGGCGAGGGTTCTAAGGTCGACTTCCAGACTACGGCCGACGGCAAGCTGGCCAAGCCGGCCGATCCGACGCGCGATGGCTACACTTTCGGCGGTTGGTTCACCGATGAGGCTTGCACGCAGGCGTATGACTTCAGTACGCCGGTGACGGCCGATCTGACGCTGTATGCCAAGTGGACCAAGAATGCTGTTAACCCTGGCGGCAATGGCGGTTCTGGCACTAATGGTGGCAACGGTGGCGCTGGCAACGGTTCCGGCGCTGGCGCTGGCACTGGCACGGGTTCCGGCTCCGGCTCCAAGGGCCAGCAGGCCGGCGGCGCTATCGCCCCGGGTCATAAGCCGACGACCAAGACGACGGTGTCGACCAAGACCGAGACCAAGGACAACAAGTCCGACAAGAAGGACACCGATAAGTCCGATAAGAAGGACGAGAAGAAGTCTGACAAGAAGTCTGACAAGAAGGACAGCAAGTCCGACAAGAAGTCCGATTCCAAGTCCGATACGGGTGCTGCTTCCACGACCACTGCTAAGAAGTCCTCTAGTGCTTCTGAGCAGGAGACTGGCACCAATCCGCTCGCCATTGTTGGCGTTGCCGCCGGCGTCATCGGTCTCGCCATCGTCGGCGTGTTCGTGTTCACCAAACGTCGGTAGGTGAGGGCTGTGTCCAATAAATCCAAGGACGCTGACCCCAAGCAACCAGATTCCTCGTTTATCCAGCTTGACGATGCAAAGCAACAGGGCGCCGCTTCGGCGGCGTCCGCCCCTCGCCGCAAGGCGCTCCTCGGCGTTCTGACTGCCGCGTGCACCATTCTGATCGTCGTCTCGTTGGGTTTCGTCCATCCTTCCGAGAGCGGCGCCTGGTCCATCGACTGGATCATTCAGACCGTGGCGGGGGAGAGCGTCGTCACCAAGGACACCAAGGCGTCTGGCTCGACTACGACTTCGGGCGAGGCAAGTTCCAAGGATTCCAAGTCATCGAATGACGCAAAAGATGAGTCCAAGCATTCTGATGAGTCCAAGTCCAAGGACGATTCCGAGTCTTCAAACAAGGAATCGGACAAGAACTCGGATAGCAAGAAGTCCGATGGTCAGGACGGCAAGAAGTCTGGCGATAAATCCGCTGCCCAAAATACGGGAGCCGGTGATACTTCCAATGCGTCTGGCGGTGCTTCTTCGGGCGGTGGCCAGTCGTCTGATGGAGCCTCATCCTCTAATGGTGGAAACGCCTCCTCGGGCGGCCAGAGCGGCTCGCAGGAGTCCAGCTACGTTACGGTGACGGTTTCGGTCACATCGAGCGCCGTGGGCAATCCTGTGTCTTCTGGTGGCACCTTTACCTTTAAC
This sequence comes from uncultured Collinsella sp., assembly GCA_934654765.1. GTDB lineage: Bacteria > Actinomycetota > Coriobacteriia > Coriobacteriales > Coriobacteriaceae > Collinsella. Next base: position 3,852 of record CAKUGX010000059.1, read on the forward strand.
GAAGGCGCTACCGTCTACGATGCCCTGTGCGCGCTGGGCCTTTCCGTCAACGCACATGGCTCGTCGTACGGCACGTATGTCTCCGCGATTGGTGGTTTGGCCGAGAAACAGTACGGCGGCACGAGCGGCTGGATGTACTCCGTCAACGGCACAACGCCTATGACGGCCTGCAGCAACTACGTTCTCTCCAACGGCGACAACGTGGTCTGGTATTACGTTACAGGCTAGAGGCCTCGACATAGCGCGCCAGACGGGCGGTTCGGACAAACATCCGGGCCGCCCGTTTTTCATGCGAATGGGACCGGGCCGCCCGGTCTCTCGGCAAACAAAAAAACCGGTTGGAACGTGAATTCCAACCGGTTGCAAATGCGAGGTTATGTTTGACTGACTACGAGCGTGCGCCCTCGAGGAAGAAGCGGCGGCTAAAGTAGTTGTACCAGGTGACCAGGAACGTGGCGATGGCCTTCATGGCCTGGTAGCCGATGCTCAAAAACGTGACGCCCACAAACATGTACAGGTCGTTGAGGCCCAGGCCAATCACCGACAGGATGGTGAAGATCGTGAACTCGCGCTTGCGGCTCATGCCCTCGCGATGGTCGAACACGTACTTCATGCTGAGCCAGTAGTTGACCACGACGGATGTGATGAACGAGATCGTGGTGCTCATCAAAAAGTCGAGGTGGAACAGCTCGACAAGCGCAATGAGCATACCCCAGTCGATGCCAAAGGAGATAAGTCCCACGACAGCGAACTTGAGGAACTGCTTGGTATGAGGTTGTGCCAGCGCCTTGCGCACGTAATCACATCCAATGCGTTGATGAATCGAGCAGAGGATACTTTAGAGCTTTTGCAAGGGAAACGTAAGGTCTTTGCCAAGAACTATACGAACTCGCCAAATATGCAAGACCTAATCCGCAAACGTTGAAAATCTGCCCGTAAACGAGCGACGCCCACGGACGATGCTGCGCTGAGTGCGCGTCGTCCGTGGGTGTCGTAATGCTGTAGGGGCATCGAGCTACTTGGTCTCGTCGCCCTCCAGGAAAATCTTGCGGGTCACAAAGTTGTAGACCATGACGAGCGCGGTGGCGCAGATCTTGGCGATATTGGCCTCGAGCCCCAGGCCAGCATTAAGCGCCAGCACAATGCCGTCGTTGAGCACCAGCCCGATAACGGACAGCACGACAAAGATAATGAACTCGCGGCGGCGGCTCATGCCCTCCTTGTGCGCGAACACGTACTTCATGCTCGCGACGTAGTTAAAGATGAGCGAGACGATAAAGCCGCTGGTGTTGGCAATTAGGATGTTGAAGCCCAGACCGTAGTGGAGCAGATTCATGATGCCGAAGTCGATGACCGTGGCGACGACGCCGACGACGCCGAACTTCATGATCTGCGCAAGGAGCTTTTGCATGGTACCTGCCTTAAGCTGGCGCCGGGGCGCCGCGGGGATGACAAACGCAGCAAGTTTAGCCAATCCCCGCGGGCATCGCTAGATTCGCTCCTCGATAGCACCGTTTCTATACGCATCGAGCAGCTGGCGCAGGTCCTGGATCTGGCCACGGATCTTGGCGCCGGAATCGGTGTCGCTCACCATGCGGCGACGGTCGGCCTGGTCAAAGCGATTAGTCTCGCTCGCAATGTCCACGTTGCGGGTGAGCGCCTCGGCAACCGTCGTAAAGGCCTGGTGCGACTTAAGGCGGCATCCGCGCGAACTCGAGATGAGCGTGTAGCCGGCAATGCCCGTCTTAGGATGGTAGGCACGGCAGAAGCCGCCATCGATGACCAGCAGTTTGCCGTCGGCGCGGATGGGCTGCTCGCCCTTGGTGGTTTTAACGGGCGTGTGGCCGTTGATGATGTGACCGGTCGGCGAACATGCCATGGGGACGACGCCGAACTCGTGCATGATGTCGTCGCAGACCGAGGGCGACGTGGTGAGCGTGTAGTACGGATCCATCGGCTCGACCCAGGTGCTCTTGTCAGCGATGTAGGCGCGCTCGAAGGTGCGCACCAGACGTCCGCTGGCGGGCGAGTTAAAGCCGATCCACAGGTACCACATCCAGTCGAGGGCGTCACGGTCGCCGGTGCGCCAGGCGCGGCGGGCGATATGGTCGCAAAAATCGAAATAGTCGCGGCCGGCGTGCCACGTGCCCAGGCAGTTCATGCTGCTAAAGGTGCCGTCCTCGTTGAGCGGCACACAGCCATGGAACAGCAGGTTGCCGTTGGTGACCTTGTACATCGAGCCGTGGGTGTAGAGGAAATCGATATGGCGATGCAAGTGATCGGCGGTGACGAACTCGGATACGAGCTTGTCGATGATGTGCTGCTCCTCGGGCGTAAGCGTGTAGGGATCAACCGGGTCGACGGTGGGGAAGTCGTTGGTCGTGAGGGGCCACACGCTGCCGTCGGCGAGCGTGACCGTGCCGGTTTCGTGGTCGATCTTGTCGAGCAGCAGGCGGTCGGTCATGTCGAACTCGGGGTGACGCTGGATGATCTGGCCCTCGAGCTTAAAGAGCAGCACGTTGATGGCCTTGATCAGCGGGGTGATGGGCTCGCCGGCGGTGTAGGTGGCGTCGGCGAAGGCGACGAGCTCGCGCAGCGAGATGCCGTAGTCGTTCTCGAGGATCTCGTAGTTGTCGTAGCGCAGGTTATTGCGCAGCACCGTGGTGATGCACGCCGGCTCGCCGGCCGCGGCGCCCATCCACAGTAGGTCGTGGTTGCCCCACTGGATGTCGAGCGAATGGTAGGTGAGCAGGCGGTCCATAATCTTTGCCGCACCGCCACCGCGGTCGAAGATGTCGCCCACCAGGTGCAGGTGGTCGACGGCTAGGCGCTTGATGAGCGAGGCAAGCGACTCGATAAAGTCGTCGGCGCTGGCGGTCTCCAAGATGGACTCTACGATGCGCTCGTGATAGCGCACGCGATAGTTATTCTCGTCCGGATGCGTGTGCAGCAGCTCGTCGATGATGTAGGCGTAGTCGCGCGGGATGGCCTTACGCACCTTGGAGCGCGTGTAGCGGCTCGAAAGCGAGCGGGCGACCATGATGAGCTGGTCGAGCATCGTCTTGAACCAGGTGGGGGAGTCCTCATGCTGAGTGCGGACCAGGTCGATCTTCTCGCGCGGGTAGTAGATGAGCGTGCACAGCTCGCCCTTTTCGTCAAAGGTGAGCGTGCTGCCAAAGATCTCGTCGACATGCTCGCGCACGACGCCCGAGCAGTTGTTGAGGATGTGCATAAAGGCTTCGTACTCGCCGTGCAGGTCGCTCATGAAATGCTCGGTGCCCTTGGGCAGGTTGAGAATGGCCGAGAGGTTAATGATCTCGGTAAACGCGGATTGTTCGGTGGGAAATTGTCTCGACAGCAGGCGCAGATACTTGAAGTCTTGCGGGTTGCGATCGAATGCGACCATGAAACACCTTCCGGTAGTGTTGGTAAAACTGGTAAACCAGCGTCAAACGTTTACCAGTATGCGCCGCCTTTGTTTCGATTTTGCGCCGGCGGCTGAATTGTCGGTTGAACGGTTTGCTAAATCGATTTAGTGGAGGTAGATGTGTCGGTTGAGTGGAGACGAAGGGGCGTTATTTGTTTTTGTTGGCCCACGGCGGCGATGGAGATGTTCGTGATAAAGATGTTCAATACTAATAGTTCGAATTGGTAAATAGTGGACATTTGTACCGTATTTAGGCTTGCTGTGCGATAATTTGCGCAGCAATGAGTAAGGAGCCTCATATGAGTGATTTTGTCCTGACCTGTGAATCCGCCGCCGATCGAACTCGGGAGTTCTTTGAATCGCGCAATATCCCTGTCGTGTGTTTTCATTACGAGATCGACGATGATGTCTATACGGACGATCTGTATCAGTCGATTACGCCGGACGAGTTTTTTGCCCAGATATCTGCGGGCGCCATGCCCAAGACGTCTCAGGTGAGCGTGGGTGAGTACGAGGAGTTTTGGGAGCCGTTTGTTGCCGAGGGCAAGGATGTGCTGCATCTGACGCTGTCGTCTGGCATTTCGGGCACGTATGGCTCGGCTTGCGTTGCGGCGCAGATGCTCGCGGATCGCTATCCCCAGGGCGGCAAGGTGCGCGTCATCGATTCGCTGGCGGCGTCTTCGGGCTTTGGCCTGCTGGCGGAATGTGCAGCCGACGTGCGCGATAGCGGGGCTTCACTCGACGAGACGGCTGCCTGGATCGAGGAGCACAAGCTCAACCTGCACCACTGGTTCTTCTCGACCGATCTGTCGAGCTACCTGCGCGGCGGTCGCATTTCGGCTGCGAGCGCGATCATCGGCACGGCGCTTAAGATTTGCCCGCTTATGACGGTCGATTGCGAAGGTGGGCTGTCGCCACGTGAGAAAATTCGCACTAAGAAGCGCGCGATTTCCGAGATGGCTAAGACCATGATGGCACACGTGCAGGACGGTGCGGATTATTCGGGTAAGTGCATCATGTCGCACTCGGCGTGCCGCGAGGATGCCGAGGCAGTTGCGGCGCTGATCGAGGAACAGATTCCGCAGCTTAAAGGCAAGATTGAGATCAATAACATCGGTACTCTGATTGGCTCGCATACCGGACCTGGTACGGTGGCGCTCTTCTTTATGGGCGACAAGCGCGTGGATTAGTTTGCCCCATCACATCGCTGCATGATTGCTCAAACGAAAACGGCCCGCCTCACGTTTGTGGGGCGGGCCTTGCTGTTGGGGTTAGCGTTTCTTTCCGCGGAAGAAGAAGCCGTGCAGTGACGGCTTGAGGCCGCGGTTGGCGCGATGCTCCTCAACGCGCTCGTGGATCGAGGCGACGCGCTCGATGACCTCGTCGGGAATCGGCACGTCGGGATTCATGTTCTCGACCTGGCTGACCTCGGCGGCGGCGACCTGGTCGATGATAGGCACATCTTCGCGCGAGATAACGGGCGTGGCGTCTTCCTTCATCTTGCGGTAGCGCTGCATCATGTCGGTCTGCAGCTGCTGCGCCGAAGGCGGCGTCCAGATGATGGCGTTGGCGCCGGCCGCGATGGTCTCGCGGATGCTCTCGGGCGTCTTGCCGCCCGGTGCGATGAGCGGCAGGTTGGGGTAGTGCTCGCGTAGCTCGCGCAGGACCTGTGGCGTGTTCTTGCCGGCGGCGATGTTGAGGATCTTGGCGCCGGCGCGAACCTTGGCGTGTGCATCGTCGTCGCAGCGCACGACTGTGGCGATAACGGGGATATCCGCCATGTTGGTGATGTGCTCGACCATCTCGGCGGTAGCGGGGGAGTTAACGACGCAACCCGCCGCTCCCTGCATCTCGGAGACGGCCGCCATCTGCACGGAGCGCTTGCCGGTGGTGGTGCCGCCGCCCACGCCCACAAAGACCGGGCACTCGGCGACAGTCAGCAACGCCTGCGTAATGGCCGGCTGCGGCGTGAAGGGGTAAACGGCAAAGACGGCGTCGGCGTTGGAGTTGCGGATGACCGCGACGTCGGTGGTGTAGATGAGCGATTTGATGCGTCGGCCGAAGAGCGTGAAGCCGCTGGCCTCCTCGATCTCGTCGGGCATGCGAAGGGCTGCTTTGCGCAGACGCCCGTCGATGGGAAGCGGCTCCATGGGGAGCAGCCCGTTGGGGGTGACGGCTACCTGCGGCTCGGTGAACTCGTCGGCGAGCTCGACCTCGGAGAAGTCGACCGAGGCGACGATGTCTTCGTGAACTTCGGCGGGCACATCGATGGGGGCTTGGTCGTTTGCCGCGGCGGGCGTGTCGAAGGAGCTGGTGCCGACGAAGGCGTCGACGCGCTCGTTGAGGTCGTTGAGGTTATCCATGGAGGCTCGATTCTATGTGATGGTTGCCGGCACATGCAGCCGGAGTTGCGAATGCTAAATCGTTTGACGAGTTGATTTTTCCCCGCTGCGCCCACCGTTAGACTGAAGGACTGGCGAACGTGAAGGAGCTGTGGTGGCGGGCGTCGAGGTGCTATCTTGAATGTCCCGTTTAAAAGAGAGGTGACGCGGTATGGAATTGACAGCAATGTTGGGCTCGATTGGCCTGTGTGTGGGCGCAATCGTGGCCGCCGCGGTCATCTACTTTGTGGTCACGGCCATTAAGGGCAAAAGGGCCGAGCGCAAGGAGCGCGAAGCGCTTAAGCAGCACCGTGACCAGCAGGACAAGCGCGCACGGAGATAGTTTGTTGAGTTTTTGGTCCGTGCGCTAGCTGCGTTTTCGGATCAGGGCGATGTAGAAGCCCTCAAAGTCGCGGCTGGGCGGAATGGTGAGCGTGCCGGGCAGGCCGTTGGCGATGGCCGAGACGCGGCCGGCAGCGATGGCCTCGGTGAGGGCGTTGCACTCGACGCGCGGCTCCTCGCCGGCTTCCTGAGCGCGGCGTGCTTCGCTTTCGCTCGGCGTGCCGTTAAGGGGGATAAGCTCACAGTCCATGTGCTTGTCGAGGGCCTCTTGCAGGGCGTCCTCGTTTTCCTGCGGCAAGATCGAACAAGTGGAATAGACCAGCGTGCCGCCCGGTTTGAGGGCACCCATGGCGCGATCAAGAAGCGCGCGCTGCGAACGGGCGCACTTGCCAAGCAGCTGCTCAGTCAGCCCGCGCAAGCTTTTCTCGTTGCCGCTGATGACGGTGCCCGTGCCGGTACAGGGGGCGTCGAGCAGGATGCGGTCAAAGCGGAAGAACTCGTCGAGCTCGCGTGCATCGATGCGCATGACGGGCACGTTTTTGACGCCTTGACGATGGAGATTGGACTCGAGCTTCTCGGCGCGGGGGATGCTCATCTCGCAGGCGGTGAGGTGTGCCTGGCCCTGCGTGAGGGCGGCGATTTGCGTCGTCTTGCCGCCAGGGGCTGCGCACATGTCCAGGATGTCCTCGCCAGCCCGGGCGCCCAGGACCAACGGAGGCATCATGGACGACAGGCTCTGCAGGTAGATCTTGCCGTCGCGGTAGATGTCGAGGTCCCACAGGTCGGAAACCTGAGCCTCGGGCAGGATGAAGGCGTCCCGGTACCAGGCGACGGGGTTGTGGGCGATGCCGGCCTCGTCGAGCGCAGTAGCGATGTCCTCGGCGGTTGCCTTGAGCGTGTTGGCGCGCAACGTGACCGGGCGCGTGCCCGCGCCGTCAGTGATGGGTATTTTTTCCGCCAGCAGCCGTTCGATGCGCGCGGCGACGAAATCCGCCTCCTG
>CAKUGX010000060.1 GCA_934654765.1 uncultured Collinsella sp.
GCCGGGAGCTGTGCCATGATCTTGGGCGAGTCGGGTGCCGGCAAGTCAACGCTGCTCAATGCGCTGCTGGGCCACGATGCGCTGGCCACTGGCGGCGTGCGCGAGCGTGATGACCAAGGCCGCCACACCACGGTTGCGCGCGTGATGGTGGCGCTGCCGGGCGACGCCGGCGTGATCGCCGATGCCCCGGGCCTGCGCAGTCTGCCGCTCGTGGGACATGAGCGAGGTCTGGCGCGTGCCTTCCCCGAGATCGTCGAGGCGTCGCGTGCGTGCCGGTTTGGCGATTGCACGCACACTCACGAGCCGGGTTGCGCCGTTCGCGAGGCCGAAGATGCCGGACAGATCGACAGTCTGCGCCTGGAGACGTTCCAAAACTTGGCATCATCCATGCGCGTGAGTGCGCAAATGCTCGATCCCGATGTTCATCTGTAATTGATTTTTCCTATGACAGCCGTCTCTCAACTGTTCGGGAGGCGGCTTTTTTGCTGCCAAAGCGTCCCGAAATATGCGTTTTGCCGACGTTCTGACCAAAACCTTGCCACGAGCTTGACGGGCTGGTCAGCTTTTGGCCAGCAATTGGTTTGACACGTAAAACCAAGATTGCGATTGCGCTGCTTTGCGCCCTGGTCGCCCAGACAATGGTGGTACGGGCATTTGCCCGGCACCGCCATGAGAGGAGCGGCCGTGAACAAGAGCAAGCGCATTGCCATCAGTCTGGTCGCGGGCGTGCTTGCCGCGGCGTTCTGCATGGTCTACGGCTCGTCGATCCGCTCGCAAGCCGAGCAGGCCCAGGCCGAGACTTTGGCAAAATACGGCGGCGACCGCGTTGAGGTGTGCGTCGCGGCGCGCGATATCGATGCGGGCGAGACCCTCGACGAGACCAATGTCATAACTCAGGAATGGCTGGCGAGTCTGTTGCCGCGTGATGCGGCGACCGAGCTGCGTCAGGTGCGCGGCGACGTGACGACCTCGCGCATTCCCAAAAACGCCGTGATTTGCAACGTCTACACCAAGGCCGAGAGCCACAAGCTCGAAGTGCCTAAGGGTAAGGTCGCCGTTTCGGTGGCGGTCGATGCCGAGCACTCGGTCGGTGGCGCTACGGGCGTGGGCAGCTATGTGGACGTGTACGTGCAAAAAGATGGCGTAACCGATCGTTTGTGCGGCGCGTACGTGATCGATACCAGCGAAGATGCCGGCACCACGCGTGAAGGCAAGATCGAGTGGGTGACGCTGGCGGCAGACCCCGAAGATGTCAAGGAATTGCTGGGAGCCTCGGGAAAGGGAACAGTCAGCTTGACGATTCCCGCCACGGTGCGCGGCAAAAAGAGCGGAGGCGACGAGTGATGAAGGCGATCTGGCTTGCGTGCTGCGCGTGCGGCGATTACGGACTGTTGCAGCGGGAAGTCGAGGGTCGCGATGTGGGCGCGCAGGTGCTTCGCGTGGGCGACCTGGACGGGCTGGTATCCATGGCGCGGGCGTTTCCGTCGCGCCGCGGTGCCGCCATCATCGCGGCGTCTCTGTTCGATACCGAAGACGTGCGGAAGACCGTTGCGCGCCTGACGGCCGAGGGCCGTGTGAGTCGCGTCGTCGTGTTGATCGAGACACTCGACCCGTCGGATATCGAAGGGCTGTTTCGCGCGGGGGCGACCGAGGTCATCGCTGCGCACAGTTTGTGCGGCAACGGGCGCGCGGGTGAGGGAACGGTTGATTCCAATCGGCGCATGACGATTGAGCCCGATGCTTTTGTTGATAGGGAGCCCGGGGCGCCTCGCGCTACAAGAGGCCCGCGTGTTGATGAATATGGAAAAGCGGAAGCCGAGCATGGTCGGCGCTCCCGGGACCCCCTTGCATACGATGACGCTGGAGGGCCGGTGCCGTATGGCGATGACGTTCTGGCTGAAGATATGGGATACGTGCACGGCGTAAATCTGGCCGATGAGCTCGACGAGGTCGAGGGTTTTGCCGGGGCTGGCGAGCCGTGTGCCGCTGCGTCTTTGGCTTCGGAACCGCAGCCCGGGCTGCCTGCCATGCCGGCTTGGGCTCAGCACGTGACCGCGGCGGGGGAGACGGGGATGTTATCGCCCGCGTCCGTGTCGCCGGTTCCTGCGCCGTCAGCCCCCGCGCTGTCGGCGGACGCTTCGACTCCGTCTCGTCGGGCACCGGTTGTCTGCGCCGTTTCGGGTTCGGGCGGTTGCGGCAAGTCGACGATCGTTGCCACTATGGCGCATGCGGCGTCGTTGCTGGGTTTGCGTGCCGCTGTGCTCGACTTGGACCTCATGTTTGGAAACCTATACGATCTGCTGGGTGTCGATGCCCCGCACGATATGGCGACGCTTATCGAGCCGTCGGCGGCGGGTGCACTTGCCGAGCCGGATATCGTGGCCGCATCGATGCGCGTCGCCCCGGGCGTCACGCTCTGGGGACCTGTCGCGGCCCCCGAGAAGGCCGAGCTCATGGCACGTCCGGTGGAGCTACTGCTTGATATTCTGCGTCGCGAATCCGACGTGGTCTTTATCGATACCTCGGTCTTTTGGGGCGACGCCGTGGCGGCTGCGGTGGCGGCGAGCGACCGTTGCCTGGTCGTTGGCGATGCAGCGGTGTCGTCCGCGGCATCGGCATCGCGCGTCATTGAACTGGCAGGTCGAGTAGGTGTGCCGCGCACGCGCATGAGCGCCGTGTTCAACCGGTTCGGTGCGCGCGGGGCAGACGAGGACGTCGCCATGCGCTTTGAGATTGCCTGTGCGTTGAGCTCCAAGATTCGTATCGCCGATGGCGGGCAGGATCTCGCCGCGCTCATGGCGTTTGGGCGCGCTGACGAGGCAGTGGGGCAGACCAGCGCTTTTGCGACTAGCGTGCGCGAGGCCACGCGCGAGATGCTCGTGGAACTGGGGTGCGCCGTCGGCCCTTGGAGCGATATGGTCGCCGACCGTGCAACGCGCACCGAACGCCCGCGTATCCGCCTTCCCTGGTCGCGCGAGGGTGATCAGCGATGAGCCTGCAAACGAGGATTAAGGCTGCCGGCGCTGCGGCGGCGGCAGCGCCTGTAGATGCGGGGCGTCGCCGCGCCGTGAAACGACGCACCAAGCGCGCCGTGATGGACCGCATGGGTTACGACGAAGTGGCGCGTATCAGCGCCTATATCGACCCGGCACTTGCCCGCTCGGAATTGCGTCCTGCGGTGGAGGCGGCGCTCAATGTTGAGGAGCCGACCGATCTCGCGACGCCCGAGCGCGAGACCATCATCGACGAGATTTTGGATGACGTGGTGGGCTTGGGGCCGTTGCAGCCGCTCATCGAGGACGACACCGTTACCGAGATCATGATCAACGGCTGCCGCTCGGCTTTCTTTGAACGCGGCGGCGTCTTGTACCCCATCGAGCATGCGTTTGAGGATGATGAGCAGATCCGTGTGCTTATCGACCGCATTATCTCGCCACTTGGCCGCCGTATCGACGAGCGCAGCCCCATCGTCAACGCCCGCCTCAAAACGGGCTATCGCGTCAACGCGGTGATTCCGCCTGTGGCGATTGACGGACCGATTCTCACCATCCGAAAGTTCTCGGACCGTATCTGCTCGCTGGACGAGCTCGTGGGGTTGGGATCGCTGCCGCTTTGGTATGCGCAGCTGCTGTCGTGTGCGGTGTCGCTGCGACAGGACCTGGCGGTTGCGGGAGGCACGGGATCTGGTAAGACCACCCTGCTCAACGCGTTGTCATGTGAGATTTCCACCGGCGAGCGCATCGTGACGATCGAGGACTCTGCCGAGCTCAAGTTTGCGCATCATCCGCACGTGGTGCGCCTAGAGGCGCGCGAGGCTTCAATTGAGGGCGAGGGCGCGGTGACGATCCGCGACCTGGTAACTAATGCCCTACGCATGCGCCCCGACCGCATCGTGGTGGGCGAGGTGCGCGGTGCCGAGTGCTGCGACATGTTGCAGGCCATGAACACGGGCCACGACGGGTCGCTCACCACACTTCATGCGGGTTCAGAACAGGAGACCGTGGTGCGCCTGACGTTGCTTGCACGTTATGGCATCGATCTGCCGAGCGAGCTCATCGAGGAGCAGATTGCCATGGCGCTCGACGGCATCGTGATGTCCGAGCGCCACGCCGATGGCAGGCGTTTCGTCTCCTCGTATTCGGGGGTGCGACGCGCCGCATCGGGTGGCGTAGAGCTCGAGCGCTATGTGACGTTCGATGCCGCCGAGCGCACCTGGACGCTTGACCGCGAGCCGCCGTTTATCGCAGAAGGCCTGCGGTCGGGGACGCTCACACAAGAGGAGGTGGACGAATGGAGATCGCTGTGCCCCTCGTCGTAGGGGGCTTGGCAGGGCTTTCTGTCGCGACGGCGTGCGGGGCGGAACCTCGTGTGCCGCAGGTACCGCCGGCGGAGCTGGCACGTCAGGCGCTCGAGACGGTGGCAGAGAAGCTGCCGCGTGAGCTGGTGGAAAACGATCTGCTGAAAAAGATCGCCCGTTCGTGGGCATCGCTGGCTCGGGCGCATCGCCTTGGCCTCGTGATCGAAGATGCTTCGGGACGTTTGGCGTTTCTGCTGCTATCGAGCGGTGTCTGCTGCGTTTTACTAACGATGGTGTCGTTATCGCCCCTCGGATTTGCCTTGGGACTTGTTGCTCCGTTTGCCGTTGGTGCCGCTCGGGATGGCTTTGAGAGCCGGCGCGAGCAACACGATGCAGAAGAGGCAATGCCCGAGGCGTTTACCGCACTTTCCATGTCGCTTGCCTCGGGACATTCGCTGGCCCAGGGCATGCGCTTTGTGGGCGCTCATGCGCAAGAGCCAGTGCATACCGAGTTTTTGCGGGTGGCGGCGGCGATCGATTGCGGCATCTCGGCGACCGACGCGCTCGATGACTTGCTCGTGCGTATCGACGCCCCCGGTCTTTCGCTTGTGACCTTGGCGCTTAAGGTGTCTCAGCGCACCGGCGCTCCGCTTGCCGACTTACTATCCGAGGCGTCGAGCATGGTGGGGGAGCGCATTGAGCTCAAGCGCCGCCTGGATGTTAAGACGTCGCAGGCTCGCATGTCTGCGCATATGGTCGCGGCGATGCCGGCGGGCATGTGCGCGGTGTTGGCGCTGCTTTCGGCAGATTTTCGTCGCGGTCTTGCGACGCCTGCCGGCGCGGGCGCTGTGGTGCTGGGTCTTGCCCTCAACGCCGTTGCCCTGGTGGTTATTCGGCGCATTATGCGGGTGGAGCTATGAGCGCCCCGGTTGCAGTTGCGGCTTGCCTGTGCGCCCTGAGTGTATTTGTCGCGACGGGTTTGGATCGGGCGGATGCACGCAAGATCGCAGGGGCCTGCAAGCGCGAGGCGGTGCTGGTCGCCGCCGCGGGCCGCTCGGTGGTCGATGCTCTGACCGCGCGAGTGAAGGGCACGGTTGGAGCGGGCGGCCCGGCGCGAGTGTCGCTCGGCGAAGTGTCCGAGATGATCGATGTTGTGCGCTTGGGTCTTTCGGCCGGTCTTTCGTTTGATGCGGCGCTTGAGATTTTCTGCGCCAACCGCCGGTCAGTGCTGGCTCTTCGCCTTGAGCGCGCCTGCATGGCGTGGCAGGTGGGCGTGGGCACGCGTGAGGACGAGTTGTTGGCCGCCGCGCGCGACCTGGACGTGCGAGCGCTCGAGACCTTTGCCATCACGGTGGGGCAGGCGCTCGCCCTGGGTGCCCCACTTGCCGAGACGCTGGCCGCTCAAAGTCGCGAGATCCGTGTGGCTCATCGCGCCGCGGTCGAGCGCGAGATCGAGCGTGCGCCCGTCAAGCTGCTGATTCCCACCGGCACGCTCATCTTGCCGGCGTTGCTTCTGTCCATATTGGGCCCGCTGCTGGGAGCAGGCGGGATGATGTAGGGAGGAATACATGAACACGATGACTGACGCTGCTGGCAAGGTCCAGGGCTGGGCGTTTTGCCGGGCGGCGCATGCCCGCCAGCGCGCCAAGGAACTATTGCAGGAGGAGAGTGCACAGGGTACCACCGAGTATGCCATCTTGGTCGGCGTGCTCGTGGTGATCGCGATTATCGCCATCGTCGCATTTAAGGGCAAGGTCCAAGATCTATGGAACGCTATCAGCGAGGGCATCAACAGCCTGTAGAGGGCGAGCGCCCCATCGGGGTGCTGCTGGTGTTTGCTTGCCTGACCGTGGCGATAGCGGCGGTGCTTTGGGGGCTTAACGCCGCGCGGCAGCAGCGTCCTGGGACCGCCTCCGATTTGGGCTCAGATTCGGCGGTGGCGTCTCAAAAAGATGAGATGCGAGATGCGGACGATTCGGATGTCGCTGTCACGGCGCAAACCTTTCTGCGGACGCTCGACAAGCGGTCTGGCACTGCGACGGATTCGCCTGAGGGCAACGCGATTGCGGTCCGGCTTGCATGGTCCGAGGACCGACCGATGACCGAAGCGGCGGCGGATATGCTGCGTGCCTATCGCGAGGTACCCACGGCGCAACTTGCTCTGAGCGGCTATCTCGACATCAAGGGAAACGTGTGGGGCGCCATCGTGCGCGACGGACGCGGCTGGGTCGATATGGTGACAATTGCCGCGGATGCTGGCGATGCTTCGTGTCGTCTGCGCGCCGTGCGCCTGAGCCCGCAGGCAACGGACTCAAAGGAGGGATCGTGAAATGCATGATGTCCTGCGTGAGGAATCTGCCCAGGCGACGGTCGAATACGCCATTGTCACGGTGGCGCTGTTATCGATCGTGCTGGCGATCGCGGGACTTTGGCGTGCCGGCACCGATGGGCGCTTGGCGGCGCTGGTTGAGCGGGCGGCATCCCATGGCGTTGCCTCGACGTCGGTTATCGACGCCGCTGCGGCCGCTAAGGACATCGCGTTGTATTGATGCCGCGCGCGAGGACCGGGCGCAGTCTACGGTCGAGGCCGCTTTTTTGCTGCCGACGTTTCTGACACTCATCCTTCTCGCGCTGCAACCGGTGTGCCTGCTCTATACGCGCGCGGTCATGGAGTCTGCCGCCGCCGAGACCGCGCGGCTCATGACCACGACGACGGCGGAGGACGACGATCTTAAGGAGTTCACCCGCCGCCGACTTGCCGCAGTGCCCAACGTTTCGATCTTTCATGTCGGCGGGTCGTTGTCGTGGGATATCGAGCTTGGCCGGGCCGGTGCGGGTGGCGTCTCGTCCGTGTCCGTTTCCGGCGAGGTCAAGCCGTTGCCTGTGATCGGTGCGTTTGCGCAGGCTATGGGTGGTACCGCCGAGGGCGGCTACGTTGAGCTCAAGGTCGATGTCTCGTATCAATCGCGTCCCGAATGGCTGGAGGGAGATTATGATTCGTGGATTGCTGCATGGGATTAAGCGTTTCTGGTCTAGACGCGTTTTGACGCACCGTCCGAGCTGCCATCGCAAGCGAGGCGGCTTTATGAGTCGAGCCGGTGTCGACCTGTTTATCGAAGACGGCGCCTATACCACGCTTTCTTCTGCCGTGGTCATCCTAGTGGTGCTCACATTGTTGTTTTCGTCGACCGCGGCGATATGGAGCATGTCGCGTGCCGGGGATACCCAGGTGGCGGCTGATAGCGGCGCGCTGGCGGGTGCCAACGTAGTGTCGTCCTATCACACGGCTGCCACGGTGGTTGATGCGAGCATCTTGAGTCTGGGGCTGGCGGGGTTTGCCACGATCGGGACGGGCCTGGTCGCCATCCTCATCCCGGGTGCCGAGCCGGTTGCCGGCAATATGGTCGACACCGGGATTGAGATCATTAAAACGCGCAACAAGTTTGCCAAAAGCGCATCGGAAGGCTTACAGAAAATCGAGACGGCTCTGCCGTATCTGATCGCCGCGCGTGCCACGCAGGCGGTGTCGGCGCAGGATACCGATAGTGTGACCTATACCGGTACGGCGCTTGCCGTGCCCAGGACATCCGAGTCTGACTTCGCTGCGCTCAAAGGATCAGAGATCTCGACCGATACCATTAAAGACACATCAGATGATTTAGAGTGTGCGGCCGAGGAGCTGCGGAAGGCTTCTGAGGACACGGCGAAGGCTAAAGAGCGTGCTTGGCTGGCGGATTGTGGTGGGTCTGACAAGGGCTCGGTCGGCAGCTGTTCTTGCATGTGGGAGCGTGCGAAAAGCCTAACGGATCTCTCCGGTGTTCAAAATCCGCATTACTCATCGAGCGTTACGTGGGAGCCCCAAGTTGCCCTTGATCGCGCGAAGGACTACTACCATTGGCGTCTGACAAATGAGAAGCCCCACGGCTCGAGTGTCGAGATGAAGGCAGAGTCTGCGGCGCGTAAGGCGTTTTATACCTATGCGAGCGCGGAGGTCGATCGGGCACATATAACCGAGAACGGAGACAGGGTTTCCTCCTATATTCCGCTGCTGCCGCGCAACTCTGATGAGGTTCGGGCGACGGAGCTCTATACCGATGCGGTGTGGCCGACGAGCGTGAACGATGACAAGGCGTATCTGCATTACGGGACGACCTGCCCTAACTATAAGAAAGGGACGCCGAGCGGATTTGCTTCGGTTGCCGATTACGATGGACAGGATAAATGCAGCAAATGCCATTTTGGCGTTTTGTCGCTTGGTGCTGTTGCGGCGCCTTCAACCTCTATCGAAAACGGCTTCGAGTATCACTTTGACAAGTTCAAAAAGGCCTTGGAGGAATACGTCAAATGTCGGAACAAAGAGCTTGAGCTCATGCGTCAGACCGAGGATGAGGCCGACCGTGCGAGCAATGCGTTTGACCAGGCCATTAAAGCGCTTTCGGGCGAGCGTCCGCGTATCGCTCCGCCCGGTCGCAACGGCGTGGTTGCCTTTGCGGTTTCGGGTGCCATCTCGAGCCCCGATGAGCTCAACTCTTCGTTTAACACGGCAGTCAGGCTTGGCGATCGCGGTGCCATCTCTGCCGCGGTGCTGGCGCCCGATGAGGCGACGGCGCAAAACAACGTGCTTTCGCGATTTTTCTCGACATTGAAGGAACGCTCGGGTGGCGTTGCCGGCGTACTCGATGGCGTCATGGATGTCTGGGGACGGCTGCTTGTGGGATACGGAGACATCCAAGGTTCGGCCGACGAACTTATGGACGAGATGATTAAAGGCCTAGGAGGGGGCAGCGGCGCGTTGGGCTCCATTGCATCGTGGCTCGGCGATACCGTTTCGGCGTCCGTGGCGGCGCTGGGTTTGGAACCGTGCGACTTGCGCCTGCGAAAGCCGGTGCTGACTGATTCCGCCAACGTCATTAAGAGCCCGGGGTCTGACATTGCTGGCCTCTCTCAAGCGCAAGACAAACTGCGAAGTATTCCGTTGGGCGTGACCGATCCCAAGGCGCTTTGCGAGGCGTTGGAATATCAAGTCGAACGCACCATCAGCGGTACGGTGTTCACGCTTGCGGAGATTCCTCTGCCCGGCGGCGGTTCCATCCCGCTCACCGTCGATGTCGCCACGCTGGTTGGCGCTCTGGGCGGTGGGTCGTAATGAGTATCCGCATGCGTCTGCGCGAGGAGCGCGCCCAAGCGACGGTGGAGATGGCAGTGGTTACGCCCGTTTTGCTGGTGCTGGCACTCATTGTGTACAACGTCATGATCTTTGCCAGCGCTGTCGCGCGCTTCGACCGCGTGGTGCCCGACATCGTGTTGGCGCACGCCGTGGCGTCGGAGGGGGAGGGCGACGAAAGCTCTGTCGATGCCTCGGCGACGGTCCAGACTCAAATTCTGAATGCCATGGAAGGCTATGACTTGCAGATCGAAGTGTCGAGCGAGCAAGGCGCGGAGGCATCGGATGGTGGTCTGCTCTCCCTATCCGGTGCGTTTAGGACCTACACCTGCACCATGCACTATGAGCCGTGGCCGACTTCTCTCAGCATCGCTGGCGTTCCGCTGGGGGCGCCGACAACGTTGTCGCACGAGCGCGCGGTGACGGTCGATCCATGGCGTCCGGGGGTGGTCATGTGACCGCGGTCTCGTCCTACATCGCCTACGCGCGGGCACTCAATAGGCTGGGCTGGACGCCGGCCGAGTTTGCGGTGGCGGAGTCGTTTGCCGTGCGCCTGCGCGGCATGCTGGGACGGCGTCCGGTTGCCGCCAACGGCCTGCCGCTCGTCATGGCGTTTCCACGCTGCTCTTCGGTCCACACGTGTTTTATGGCCTATTCCATCGACATCGCCTTTATCGATCGCGACGGCAATATCCTCGCGCGCTACGAAAACGTATGTCCCTGGCGTATGTGCTCCTGCCCCGGCGCCTGGGCCGCACTAGAGCGCCCTTCAATCATTGTTTCGACCCCTGCTCCCCAACGCGTGCCGGCTTAAGAATTGGCGACAGCGGACTTTCGTCATACGAAATTGGGTAAGATGGAGGAGAAGATGCATGGATGTTGAGATCCATCCCAACGCTAAAAAGCACCTGACGGAAGGGGCCGATGATGGGCAAGACGTATACGGCCGCTAATGGTCAGGTTGTAACGGATGAAATGATTGACACGTGGTGCGAGTCGTACGAGCGCGGAGAGTTTCCGGATGGCGAACACACCGTTGGTGGGATCGTGCATGGACGGCCCCCACTCTCAGGTGAGGGGACGGCAACGCTGTCGGTCAAGATTCCTCTGGGAATGAAGGAGGCCATTCGTCGACGGGCGGCTGCCGAGGGGATGACGCCAAGTGAGTTTGCCCGTGCGGCTCTGAGCGAAAAACTTCTTGCTGCCGGCTGATGCCTCTGACGTGCCGATTTAAAGAACCGAGGCTGTGCTCAAAAACTTTTTTGAAATTCTCGGTTGACCGGAACGCGTCCTTGGTTATACTAATCAAGCCTTGAAACAAGGCACACCTCAAATGGCTGGG
>CAKUGX010000061.1 GCA_934654765.1 uncultured Collinsella sp.
GTTGCCGCCGAAGCCGCCACGGTTGCCACCGCGGTCACCATAGCCGCCACGGTTGCCGCCGAAGCCGCCGCGACCACCACGGTCGCCGCCACGGTCACCAAAGCCGCCACGGCCACCACGGTCGCCACCGCGACCGCCACGGTCGCCGCCACGGCCACCGCGATCGCCAAAGCCGCCGCGACCGCCACGGTCGCCGCCGCGGCCACCGCGATCGTCACGACCGCCGCGAGGACCGCGGTCCTCGTCCAGGCCCATGGCGACGAGCGGGGCGATAACCTTATCGAGGGCAGCCATCAGCTCGATGGCTTCCTCGTAAGAAAGCTCGGGCAGGAGCTTCTCCTTCTTGTTGGCAAGCTCGGTCAGACCCTCGGCAGCATCCTCAGCAGCGAAGACGACGATCTTGCGCATATCGCCCTCGGCGTCGTCGATGCGACCGACCAGATCGGCAGCCTCGGCCTCGGCCATCAGGCCATCGAGCTCACGAAGGCGCATGCCCAGCAGGTCGGACATCTCCTTCTGCTCCATCTTGGGCTTGAGGTCAAGGAGCTTGATGGCGCGCTCGATGTTCGCCATGCGCTCGGCCTTGGCCTCCTCCTCCTTGGAAATAGCAAAGCGACGGCTGCGCAGCAGGCGGGCGGCCTTCTGCATCTTGTCCATCAGCTCTTCGTCATCGTAATCTGCGGCGGCCTCGACAACCTCGGCCTCCTCCTCGGTGGAAACCTCGTCAGCAGCCTCAACCTCGGCAGCTTCGGTCTCCACGGTCTCGACTGCCTCAACCTCGGCAGCCATGGTCTCGTTCTCGGTCTCGTTCATGATCTCTTCGTTCTCAGACATGAGACTCCTTCTTGGCCCTCTCGGGCATCATCGCCCCATTCGCGGGGCCCGTCGCGCACTCTTTGCGCATATAAATCATGCCTCTCGGCAAAACGTCCATTAGTTTATGGTGTCGTCCGTCAATCTAGCTGCAGAATCTATGTGCACACATTAATGCGACATGTCGCGGTATCATGACTTGAATCAAATGCGCCCACCTTAAGGAGCCCGCCATGATCAAACCCATCATGAAGTCCGAGTTCTTTTTACACCTGCCCTCCGAGGACGCCGGCCCCGAAGACGCCGCGACCGGGCAGGATCTTCTGGACACGCTGCACGAGCATGAGCACGAGTGTGTGGGGCTTGCCGCCAATATGATTGGCGTACGCAAACGCATCATCTGCGTAAAGGACGGCAGCAAGTCGCTGCTCATGTACAACCCGCAGATTCTTGAGCAGGTCAATGCCTACCAGACGACCGAGGGATGCCTCTCGCTGGCCGGAGAACGCCCGTGTACTCGCTATCGCCGTATTAAAGTGGAGTATCTGGACGAGAACTTCGTCCACCGCATCAAAAACTTCTCGGGCTACACTGCCGAAATCATCCAACACGAAATCGACCACTGTTATGGGATAGTAATTTAACGCCGATTCGAAAAAGCGCCCTGCGGCCGAATGGCTACAGGGCGCTTTCAGTTGTACGGAGCTTCTATCCCCTACGACTGGCGGTAGTGATCGAAGAAGTCGGCGAGGTCTTCGAGGGACTCTTTGAGCACTTCCATGCGCGGCAGGTACACGATGCGGAAGTGGTCGGGCTCGGCCCAGTTAAAGCCGCCGCCGCGCGTGATCAGAATCTTCTTCTCGTGCAGCAGGTCGAGGGCGAACTGCTCGTCGTCGGTGATGTTGAACTTCTTCACATCCATCTTGGGGAAGATGTAGAACGCCGCGCGCGGCTTGACCACCGAGATGCCATCGATCTTGCTAAGCGCCTCGTACACAAAGTTACGCTGCTCGTAGACACGGCCGCCGGGGCGAATGTAGTCGTTAACCGACTGATGACCGCCGAGCGCCGTCTGAACGATCGACTGAGCCGGAACGTTAGAGCACAGGCGCATGTTCGAAAGCATGTTGATGCCCATAATAAAGTCGCTCATGCAACGCTGGTTGCCCGAAAGCACCATCCAGCCAATACGGTAGCCCGCGATCATGTGTGACTTGGACAGGCCGCTAAAGGTGACGCAGGGCAGGTCGGGCGCGAGCGAAGCAATCGAGACGTGCTCGTAGCCGTCCATGCACAGGCGGTCGTAGATCTCGTCGGCAAAGATCATCAGCTGATGCCTGCGCGCGATCTCGACGATACCCTCGAGTACCTCACGCGGATAGACGGAACCCGTGGGGTTGTTGGGGTTGATGATGACGAGGGCCTTGGTCGCGCTCGTGATCTTGGACTCCATATCCTCCAGGTCGGGATACCAATCGGCCTGCTCGTCGCACAGATAGTGCACGGGATGACCGCCGGCAAGGGTTGCGCACGCCGTCCACAGCGGATAGTCGGGGCTGGGGATCAGGATCTCGTCGCCATTGTCGAGCAGCGCGTTCATCGAAAGCTGAATGAGCTCGGACACGCCGTTGCCCGTATAGATATGCTCCATCTGGACATTGGGCAGGCCCTTGATCTGCGAGTACTGCATGATCGCCTTGCGAGCGGAGAATAGGCCGCGCGAGTTGGAATAGCCCTCGCAGTCGGGCAGCTGCTGACGCATGTCCTTGATGACCTCATCGGGCGTGCGGAAACCGAAGGGCGCCGGGTTGCCGATATTGAGCTTGAGGATGCGCTCGCCCTCGTCCTCCATGCGGGCAGCCTCGTCGACGACGGGGCCGCGCACGTCATACAGGACGTTATCGAGCTTGGTGGATTTAGAGAAAGTGCGCATGGTAGTGCTCCTTGCAATTTGAGCCGTGGGACTAGGTTCGGATTTGGCAACGTTATGGGACGAGGGCGCCTCGCCTTGGTCGGCGTCACTGGCGAGCAGCCAGGTAACATCGACCTCCAAAATGCGGGCGAGCAGCTCTGCCACATCGCGCCGCGGAATCGTCTTGCCGCTCACATATTGGCTCATCTGACTCTTGCCGAGTTTTTTGCCGAGCATCTCCGATGCGCGGATCACGTCCGACTGGCGAACGTCGCGATCGGACATAGCCTGTCGCAGGCGATCGCTAAACGTCTCTTGGGCCACTAGAACCTCCTTGCTGGCAAAGTTCAATTTATAGAACACGAATTGAACCTTAGTTCAATTTAGGCAGCAGTATAGCGCGGCACATAGTACGAAAGTTCAATTTCAAAAAGAAATGCGCCAAGTTCCAAGATTTGCTCCAGAGCAGATAACAGTGTGCACCATTAGAGATATTCGAGAAATCGAGTCGCCGCAAGCGAAACGTCGGCCGTGCGGTATATGGCATTGATTTGCCGATGAGGATGCCCCTCCAGCGGCCGGATAGCGACATCAAACTGACAGCGGCGCAAGATGAGTGCCGGAAGAACACTCACGCCCAGACCATCCTCGACCATGGCCATAATCGCATAGTCGTCCCAAGTCGACAGCTTGGAGCGCACCGTTAGACCCGCACGGCGGAACAGCGGCGTAATCTCGTCGTCACTGCCGCGTTCCAGCAGAATAAACTGCTCGTTGGCCAAATCGATAAGGGAAACGGCCTCCGCGGCGGCAAGCGGAGAGCCTGCCGGCACCACGGCCATCAGCTCGTCTTGCACCAACGGCCGCGATGCCATGCCGGCGCCGCGAGGCTCGCGCGGGATAAAGCCCAGGTCGCAGCGGCCTTCCGCTACCCATTGCTCAATCTCGGAGTAATCACCCATCAGCAGCTCGTAATCGACATCCGGGTGATCGGCGCGAAACCGCGCGATGACCGGCGGCAGCACATGGGTCGCCACGCTCGAAAACGTACCGATGCAGATCTTGCCGCGCATGAGCCCCCGCATCTCGTCCACGCATCGCTGCAGGCGGCCAAACTCCTCGCATAACGCCTCGACCGCCGGCATGATCTGCCGCCCGTCGGCAGAAAGCACCACGCCCTCGCGGCTGCGGTCGAGCACCTTAAAACCCCAGTCGGCCTCAAGGTCGCCCACCATACGGCTCACGCCCGACTGCGAATAGCTCAGGCGCTCAGCGGCGCGCGTAAAGCTACCGGCACGTACCGTCTCGAGCAGCACTTGCATCTTTTGGATATTGGTTTCCACGACACGCCCCACCTTTGCATGAGTATTTGTCATGTCTCCCATGCATTATATTCGCTTTTCTTCTATTGCCCGCTACTCCATAGTGAACTTGCACCGATATAGAGGGGACGGCAGTGCATGAACAACGGATTGCTTACATACTTAGCAGCATTGCTGTTGTTTGGCTCTAACGGCATCATCGCCGCGGCCATCGCACTGCCAAGCTCCGATATCGTGCTCCTGCGCACGTTTTTGGGTGCGCTCTCGCTCATCATCATCCTCGTCACTACGCAACGCCATAAGTTGCAGGCACCGTCTCGTCCCCGCGAAGCCGCTGCTCTTATTCTCTCGGGCGCTGCGCTAGGTGCCAGCTGGATATTCCTGTTTCGTGCCTACCAGACCATTGGCGTCGGCATCTCCTCGCTGCTGTATTACTGCGGTCCCATCATCGTTATGGCCCTCTCCCCGCTCATTTTTGGCGAAAAGCTGACCGGCGGTAAAATCACCGGCTTCATAGCCGTCGCCTGCGGCGCCTTCCTCATCGCGGCACAAGGCCTCGGCGGCAACATGCCCGTCGCAGGCATCGCGTGCGGCATCGCCTCAGCCTTCTGCTACGCGTTGATGGTCATCGCCAGCAAGGGGGCGCCGCACATCGAGGGCCTCGAGAACTCCACCCTCCAGGTGAGCGCCGCCTTTGCGACCGCGCTGGTTCTCACGCTCATCACGCAGGGCGTCCCCTCGTTTTTCTCCCCCAGCATCGCCGCCGGCATCGATTGGCGTGCCGTCGCCATGCTCGGCGTCGTCAACACCGGACTCGGCTGCCTGCTCTACTTTAGCGCCGTCGCCAAACTGCCCGTACAGACCGTCGCCGTCGTCGGTTACCTCGAGCCGCTTTCGGCCGTCGTCTTCTCCGTCGCCCTTTTGGGCGAGGCCATGACGCCCATCCGCCTGATGGGAGCCGCGCTGATTATCGGCGGAGCGATCTTCTGCGAACTCGCCGGCAAACGCGCAAGCGCCAAGGGCAGCATCGCTCAGGCAGCGCGTGCCTAACAGCCCCTCTTCGGTTTCAAAACAGGGGTGCGTCCGCGGTACCACCTTGCAGCAAGCCACACAGCGGATTCGCCCCTGTTTTGAAATGTCATCTGCGCAAACGAATACTCCCCAGCTGGGGATTATTGTCTAAAGCACCCCGATGTGCCAAACTGCTCTTATATATAAAGACGGCATAAAAGATTTCTGTCCCGACAGAAATTAGATGTCTAAGGGAGTCCACGTGGCACACAACAAACTGGAGACAAGTCTCCAAGACCAGCAGAGTCAGGGCGGGCACGGAGCCATCCCCCTCTCCGCTGGTATGCTGCTCGTTACGCTCGGCGTCGTCTACGGCGACATCGGCACGAGCCCCATGTACACCATGAAATCAATCGTCGCCAATAACGGCGGCATCGGCACCGTCAGCGAGGACATGATCCTGGGCGCACTTTCGCTCGTCATCTGGACCATGACGCTCGTGACCACGGTCAAGTACGTGCTGATCGCCATGAAGGCAGACAACCATAACGAAGGCGGCATCTTTGCCCTCTTTAGCCTGGTGCGCAAGGTGGCACCGTGGCTGATTCTTCCTGCCATGATCGGCGGCGCGGCGCTGCTCGCCGACGGCATCCTTACCCCCGCCGTCACCGTAACCACAGCAATCGAGGGACTGCGCACCATCGAGTGGGGCCATGCACTGCTGGGCGACGGCCAGACCAACGTCATCATCATCACCATCATCATTATCTGCGGCCTGTTTGCCATGCAGCGTGCCGGCACCTCGTCGATCGGCAAGCTGTTTGGCCCGCTTATGACATTATGGTTCCTGTTCCTGGCAGGCGCCGGTCTGTTCAACATGCTCGGCAACCTGTCCATCCTGCGCGCGCTCAACCCCATCCGCGGCATCATGTTCCTGTTCTCGCCCATCAACCATTCGGGCATCATGGTCCTCGGCTTTGTCTTCCTGTCGACGACCGGTGCCGAGGCGCTCTACTCGGACATGGGCCACGTGGGCAAGGCAAATATCTACGCATCTTGGCCGTTCGTAAAGGCGGCACTCATCCTCAACTATCTGGGCCAGGGCGCTTGGCTGCTCGCCAACAACTCCAATCCCCAGATGCTCGCGATGGACATCGTCAACCCGTTCTACATGATGCTCCCCGAGCCCCTGCGCCCCTTCGCCATCGTGCTTTCGGCCGTGGCGGCCATCATCGCCTCGCAGGCGCTCATCACCGGCTCGTTCTCGCTGGTATCCGAGGCCACCCGCCTCAACCTTATGCCGCACCTGCGCATCCACTACCCCAGCGATACCAAGGGCCAGCTCTATATTCCGCTCGTCAACAACATCATGTGGATCGGCTGCATCTTTATCGTGCTGCTGTTCCAAAACTCCGAGCGCATGGAGAGCGCCTACGGCCTCGCCATTACCGTGACCATGCTCATGACCACGACGCTTTTGACGAGCTACATCGCCGGCATCATGAAGCACAAGCTGGGCGCCTGCGTCTTCGCTCTGCTCTTTGGCGCCATTGAGCTGTGCTTCTTCGCTTCGTGCCTCACCATGTTCTTTGACGGCGGCTACGTCATGATCTTCCTGGCCTCGCTGCTGTTTGGCCTTATGTATGTGTGGCGTCGCGGTACCGCTATCGAGCGCACGCAGACGATCCTGCTGCCCGTCTCCAAATACATCGACCAGCTCAACCGTCTGCGCAACGACGAGACCTATCCCGTGCTCGCCGACAACCTGGTGTTCCTCACCAACAGCCCCGACCCGCTCACGCTCGACCGCGACGTGCTCTATTCCATCTTGGACAAGCACCCCAAGCGCGCCAAGGCATATTGGTTCATCAACGTGCACGTTACCGACGAGCCCTATACGCACGAGTATTCCGTCGAAACCTTTGGCACGGACTTCTTGTTCCGCGTACGCTTGGATCTGGGCTTTAAGGTCAACCAGCGCGTCAACGCCTACCTGCGCCAGATCGTCGGCGACCTGATGGCTTCGGGCGAGCTGCCGCCGCAGCACCACACCTACTCCATCTACGAGACACGCGGAAACGTGGGCGACTTCCGTTTTTGCATGCTGCGCAAGATGCTTGCCCCCGAGACGGACATCAACCGCAACGACCACCGCGTCATGGCCATCAAGTACGCTGTCCGTCGCGCCTGCGGAAGCCCAGCACGTTGGTATGGCCTCGAGAACTCGGCCATCATCATCGAGTACGTGCCACTCTTTGCCCGCATGCGCCCGGCCGTCAAGCTGGTACGCACCCAGGTTCCGCTCGAGGTTCAGGTCGAAGAGGCCGAGGAAATGGAAGTCGATATCTTCTCGGACGACCTGGTCAACGGCAACGAGGCCGGCAAGAGCATGAATGTCGACCCCACCGAGCAGCTCGAGAGCGTCGCCGATACGCCCGAACAGCAACAGCTCGACGGCCTCGAGAGCGCCCAGCTCAACGACGCCAACTTCTAGCGACGTCGCGCATCAACGACAGCGCCCCTGCACCTCAAAGGAGATGCAGGGGCGCTTTGCATTTCAGTAAAGCCGTCGGCTACGAACGACACGGCTCGGGAACCACGAGCCTATCGGGGCTCGCGCCCTCGGCATCCATCAGGCTCACGTAGCGAATCGACGGATCATCGTACATCGCGTAGTAATAATTGCCCGTGCGCGCGCTAAAGCATCCGGTGTAGATAGTCTTCTCGAACTTGCCATCGCCCATCCTGGACGCCCCCTCGATCATCACCACGCCCTCGAGTGAACGGAACATGCGGACGACGTTTTCGGTCTCGCTCTCCTTTTGCGGATAGTTGGCATTGAGGTACGCCGCCTTTACAAAACGGCTCGGCGAATAGCAGTCACCCGGAATACCGCGCATGCCGGCACCCGCGCCATAGGGCTTGAGCTCGGCGCCACGCCATGTCGCCGTCTGCGGAAAATCGCTTGTGGCCGTGATATAGGTGCGCAGGTTTTCCATGTGCCACGGGAAAGTGGGCTGATTGGCAAGGGTGTCGACCGGATCGTCGTATACATGCAGACCGTCAGCCATCATCTCGACCACGATGCTACGCTGGCTGTCGCCGATAATCCAATGGAGCAGCGACACGCCCAGCCCCTCTCCGGCAGATTTGGCGACGATCACCGTATCGCGCAGCGCGGCCTCGACCTCATCGACCGTCGAGAACGTCGCTGCCACCCACAGGGGAAACTCATAGGCCGCGATATTGGTCTTGCCATCAACCGGGCCCTCGGCATACTCGGCATAACCCGGGAAATTGAGACCCGCCACGGCGAGGCCCGCATCGTTGCCGCAATCGAAGAACATAGGGTAGTTCTTGTAATCGATGCACATACCGATCACCGCGTGTGCCGCTGTCGTGTCGTCGATAAACGAATACGGAATGTGAAACCCGCGCGGCATCACGCGAACCTGTTGGCCGTAGTCAAAGCTCCAGTCGAGGTTGCGGCCCAGATACATGTTGCCGGAATTATCGGTAAATCGAATGCTCGTACACATAGCGCCTCCTAGCTTTACGTTCTTGCTAAGTTCATTGTCACCAAACAAAAAGGCGCTAAACACAAAAGCCCGGACATGACAACAATGTCACGCCCGGGACAAAGACCGCAAATTCGGCCCCCAATTGAACCACTCTAGACGAGTTTGCCTAAGCAGTGATCAATCATGTGCTGAATCATTTGCGCCTCGAAGCCCGCGTAGTCGCGGCGGCACTCCTTCATCTTGCCGTCGACGATCACGTCAAAGGCAACCTTGCACTTGATGTAGCGCGTGGACTTGGTGATCTCCTCGTGCGTCAGGCAGCTCTCCTCCATCTTGCTGGCGCCCAAGCCAAACACCAGACGGGGGTTGTAGAGCACGTGGGGCTCGCCGGCATCGTCCAGGTAGACGCAAACCTTCTTGGTAACGCCAATCTGGTTAGCGGCAAGGCAGCCGGCATCGTCGAGCGACTTGATGGTATCGATCAGGTCCTGTGCGACCGACTCGTCCTCGACAGTCGCAACCTCGCAACGCTGGGACAGGATAGCCTCGTCGTGGCAAAGCTCTTTAATCATACGTTCCTCCATAGGGGTCGTTGTAACTGCTTAAGTATACGGTACCCACACATTTTCATGCGAAAAATACCGTCCGTCTGCTACAAAGCGCCGAACATCAACATGCGAGGAACAGCAGCTTCGCAAAGGGGCTATAGTGGGATAGTTCGTGTCAATCGGCCTAAACTCGGGGCCGAACAAGGAAAGGGTATGCATGGACGAACTATTTCACGTCAGTGAGCGCAAGTCCACAATCGGGACCGAACTCCGCGCTGGACTGACAACATTCCTGGCGATGGCCTACATCATCGCCGTCAACCCCGCTGTGCTCTCGGGCGCTGGCATCGATGCGGGAGCGCTCGCCTGCGCCACCTGCCTGGGCGCCGGCATCATGACCATCTGCATGGGCATCTTCGCCAACCGCCCGCTCGCCTGTGCGTCGGGCTTAGGCGTCAACGCGATGATCGCTGGAATCACCACCACCGTCTGCGGCGGTGACTGGCACGTGGCCATGAGCGTCATCTTCCTTGAGGGCGTCGTCATCTTGCTGCTCGTGCTTTGTGGCCTGCGCGAGGCCATCATGGACGCCATCCCGGTTGTCCTGCGTCACGCCATCTCGGTGGGTCTGGGCCTGTTCATCGCCATGATTGGCCTGTGCGATGCCGGCATTATCACCGCCGGCGCCGGTACACTCGTCGGTCTGGGCGACATCACCTCCCCCACATTCATCGTCGGCATCATCTCCATCCTGGTGACAGTCGCCCTCGCCTGCCGCAACGTCCCCGGCTCGCTGCTCATCGGCATCGTCGTCGCCGTCATCGCCGGTATCCCCCTAGGTGTGACCCAGGCTCCAACCGGTATCATCGCCCCGCTCGACTTCTCGAGCATCGGTGGCCCCATCGCCGACGCCGGCGGCGTGCCCGCCATCGTCAAGGTCCTTACCGACCCCGCGCTCCTCGTCATCTCGTTCTCGCTGCTCATGAGTGACTTCTTCGACACCATGGGCACCGCGATGGCCGTGGCCAAGCAGGGCGAGTTCCTCACCGACGACGGCAACGTCGAGAATATCAAGGAGATCCTGATCGTCGACTCCGCCGCCGCTGCTGTGGGCGGTTTCATGGGCGTCTCCTCCATCACCACCTTCGTCGAGTCCACTTCCGGCGCTGCCGACGGCGGCCGCACGGGCCTCACCTCCGTCACCACCGGCGTGCTGTTCATCCTCGCCGCGTTCTTCTCTCCCGTCGTCTCCATCGTTTCCAGCGCTGCCACCTGCGGCGCTCTGGTCTACGTCGGCTACCTCATGATGAGCGAGGCCTCCGAGATCGACTGGTCCGATGTCTCGCAGGGCTTCCCGGCGTTTATGATCGTCGCCGGCGTGCCCTTCACCTACTCCATCTCCGCCGGCATCGGCCTGGGCTTCATCGCCTACGTGGTCGTCGCGCTCTTCAAGGGCGAGGCCTCCAAGATCAAGCCGCTCATGTGGATTGCCGCCCTCGCCTTCCTCGTCTACTTCTTCGTGGCGTAAC
>CAKUGX010000062.1 GCA_934654765.1 uncultured Collinsella sp.
GTGCCCCGGCCACAAGGCCAGACACCTTCCGCGTTCCACCCGTCGGACTAAACACAATTTCGAATACGCTCATCGAGGCACCCTCCTCCTACGCCCGGCAACGCGTCAAGCCGTTTTCACATTCAGACAGAGTATACGGCACGCGGGATCCCCGTTTTGGTGCACCAAACACCCCAATGCGCCCACCCTGCGCTGTCTGCCTCTTCGTTTTGTATAAATTACGGTACAGATTGTATATATTTACGGGATATCGCCGCGTTCTCCTGAGGTACCCCATCCTGGCCCGTGCAAAAAACGGAGTATTCTGCAACGTGACCGCGCCAGCACCGCCGCGGGTGGGCAAAACTGTAGGGCGCCGTATCGTTCTAAGTCCCGACATGGCGAGAATGACGCGCCCCTGCTCCGGAAAACGGCGAAATCTGACTCGGAACGCTCGCTAGGGATATCCGAAGGCCACCGTTGGCGACGTCGAATCATATGCAGACAACTCGAACTGCAGAATACTCCAAAAAATGCACGGCGCACTCCATAGGACCCATTGCTGCATGGCGGAAAATAGGTCCTCAGCATCCCCCAGATGCATTCCCGAGAAAATCACGTTTGAATTAGCGATGGACACGGCAAACAAAAGGGCCCGAGCGTTGTTTGCTCGGGCCCTTAGCTTGTCTCACGCTAGCGCGCGATGCGCATCTTACTTGCGCTTGCCGCCGCCGTCACCGGGGCGGCGGGAGCTGCTACCGCGCTTGCCATCACGACTATTGCCATAGCTGCCACGGTTATCGCGACCGCCGGCACGACCGCCGCGGGAGCCGGCCTGGTTGCCGCCACGCCCGCCACGATAGCCGCCACGACGCTCCTCGCGGGTGTCGTCGTAGTTGCGCCAGTCATCGCGACGATCGCGGCTGGCACGCGGATCACGACGATCGCGCGACTCACCAGAGCGGCCGGCGCCGCTGCGGCCGCCGTTGCCACGAGCGCCCTCGCGACGCTCGCCGCCACAGCCACCCTCGCGGCCTCCGCGCTCATCAAAGCGCTTGCCGCCGCGGGTACCACGCTCGTCACGCGAACCACGGCCTTCGCCGCCACGGCGCTCATCGCGCCCGCCGCGCTCGCCATCGCGACCGGAGCGACGACGGTCACCCGAGCCGCGCTTGCCGCCGCGCGAACCACGGCCCTCGTCCTCGCGCTCGACACGACGACGACCGCCGCGATCCTCGTCCTCGCGACGGCGGCGGTGTGCCTCGCCCTGGAACTGCTTGGCACGACGCTCGGCACGGTTGCCACGCGGGCCCTGCTCAGCAGCACCGCCGCGCTCCTCGGCAGCCATCTCGCGGGCCACGCTCTCAACGGCCTCGTCCACGCGGACCTGAACGCCCTCGCGCACGCGGGTCTTACCGCCGCGCTTGGGACGGCTCGGACGCTCGCCGTCGCCACGGCGCTCATCGCGACCGCGGTTGGAACGACCGGCCACATCGCCGTAGTCATCGCCGTTGCGCTTGCCGTCGCGACGCGCCTGCTCAAGCTTCTTCTTGCTCTTGGACTTGCCGCGCTTGGTCTTCTTCTTCACCTTAAAGGCCGCAGGGTCGCGATCGGGATCAACCGCGGGCGGGTTGGGACCCACATGCAGGTCGCCGGCCTCGTAGATGTCGGCCGTCTTGTCCATGAGCTTCTCGATCTCGTAGAACTCATCGACATCCTGCTCGGTCACAAACGTGATGGCCCAGCCCAGCTCGCCGGCGCGGCCCGTACGGCCAATGCGGTGGATATAGTCGGTCGGCTCGGCCGGCACGTCAAAGTTCACGACGTAGCGCACGTCGCTAATGTCGATGCCGCGGGCGAGCACGTCGGTTGCCACCAGCACGTCGACGGTGCCGTCGCGGAAGGCCGAAAGCGCACGCTCGCGCTGGGCCTGGCTGCGGTTGCCGTGAATCGCGGCGGCCTTGATGCCCTTACGCTCCAGACGACGGCAGCAGCTGTCGGCGCGATGCTTGGTACGCATAAAGACGATGGTGCGCTCCGGACCCTCCTTCTTGAGGAACTCGGGCAACAGGTTGTTCTTGGCCTCGATGGACACCGGGAACACAAACTGGTCGACGGTATCGGCGGTCGACGTGGCCGGCGCGATCTCCACGCGAGCCGGGTCGCTCACCAAGTCGGTGATCTCGCCCACGGCCTCCTCGTCGAGCGTCGCCGAGAACAGCAGCGTCTGGCGCTCGGCCGGCGTCTCGCGCACGATACGGCGGACGGCGGGCAAAAAGCCCATGTCGAGCATGCGGTCGGCCTCGTCGAGCACCAGCACCTTGACCTCGTCCAGGTGGCAGGCGCCCTGCTCGATCAGGTCGACCAGGCGGCCCGGCGTGGCGACCAGAATGTCGCAGCCGTACTTGAGCGCCGCGGTCTGGGGCTTGTAGCTCACGCCGCCCACGACGGTCACGGCAACATGGCCGGTGACGTCGGCGATTTTGCTCGCGACCTCGTCGATCTGCTGGGCGAGCTCGCGCGTGGGGGTGATGACGAGCATCACGGGGCCGCGGCCGTTGCCCTCGGGCTTCTTGGCGCCGCGACGGCGGTTGCGGCTGCCGCGCTCGCGCACGGGCTTGGGCGGAGCGATGTGCTCCAGGTTGTTCATAGTCGGCAGCAAGAAGGCGGCCGTCTTGCCGGTGCCGGTCTGGGCGGCGGCAAGCAGGTCGCGACCCTCGAGCACCACGGGGATGGAGCCAGCCTGGACAGGCGTCGGCGCCGTGTAGCCCAGGTTCTCGATAGCACGAAGCATCTCGTCCGAAAGCCCCAGCTCGTCAAAGGCGGGCAGGTTCTCGGTCGCGGACTCGACGGTCTCGGCGGCGCTGGCCTCGTCGGCAGCATCGAAGGCGGCCTGGGTCATGGCCTCGCGGGTCTCGTCCAGAATCTCGGCGTCGGTGACGTCGGATACAGAATTACGCATATGTTGTTGTTCCTTATCTGCACGCGTTATGGGCACGGCATGCGGCCGCGCGGGCGTGCTTGGTAGTGCGCTAATACATACAAAAACAGGTGCGCACAGAGAGGACGTTGCTCAGCACGCTGGCGATCGCTTTGGCAGCCCTATCACGCGCCGTCCAGACGCAGCAGCTCTAAGCGATGGAGCAGATTCGCCACGGGTTAGTATACCCGTACTCCGTATGCCCCCACGTAAACCACAGATGACAGGATATCGGGGCCGTGCAGGGACTCCCCCGCCGGGCAACGTCTCAATCTGTAACATTTACGGAGCAAAACCGGGTCTTACTGTTACAGATCAAGACAAACGGTCGGCCCCCTGGCTAATATCTCAATCTGTAACAGTTACGGGCCGAATCTTCGTCCAGATGTTACAGATCAAGACAAATGCGTCGGCCTCGTCCAGAACATCTCAATCTGTAACAGTTACCCGGCAAAATCGGCCGTAAATGTTACAAATTGAGACAGTTGAGCTGTCGGCAGAGGAAAGATCTCGATCTGTAACATCTAGGCCCCGTATCCCCTACTTGTTGTTACAGATCGAGACAAACGCGCTGAGCACCAGACCGACAGGCCAAAAAAGGACCGGACGTCCAGCCATCACAACTGGAACGTCCGACCCCGTTAAACACCAACTAGGAAAGCTGAGCCAACACCCCGCAGCCCCTACTCTGCGTCCGGGTCCTTAAAGTTCTCGGGATCCAAGACCATGCAGGTGTAGGTGATGTCGTTATCATCATCGGGAATGGGCTCAAACCCGTTCTTACCAAAGAAGTTGATGAGCAGATGCGCGAGCTTAATCGGATCCGCATCAGCATCATCAAAGAGATATCCGCTCAGATCCAGGAATGTAGGCTGCTGCTCGCCCTCGCTCTCCCAGTATCCCAGCAGGGCGTCGTGCACTAGGCGCGCGCCATAGCCGTTGCCGCGGTAGTCGGGATCAACATACACATGGCTCAAAAACGTCGACGTTTCCTCGTTGAGCGGGTGCTCCGTAACGGCATCCGGCAGGTCGGGGTCATCCGCACCGCCCGTCACGCAAAAGCCGACCAGCTCGTCATCGGCAAAGACGCCCCAGAGGTAACAGTTCTCTTCGTCCTCATCCTCGACAAAAGGCTCATATGCATCATAGACCTCGTAGCCCGACTGCTCATCCAGATCGACCATATCGTCGACGTCGTCGGGACCCAAAGCCCTTACTTCAACTTCAGCCATTGTCCTGTCCTTTCTCTCGCTTTCAGGACAACCCGAGCATACGCCGCTGTCCAGATAACCTGTTGCGCAACATCGGCAGTTGCGCCAATACCGTCGCTAGCGGCGACGACGCCTCAGGGCAATGCATGCTACGACAATCGCCAGCAACACCAAACCCTGAAAATTGATGCGGCTAATAGCGAAGCCCGAAGGAACGATAAAACTGTCGTAGAACATGTCGAGCATGCCGATAAACACCAGAAACGCAATGAAGATCCAGAACACGCGACTCCTTAAAATGGGAGTAAACATGTCGAGCACCGAGCCACCCGAGGAAGAGCCCTGATAGCCAATCAAATCAAACGGCTCATCCTTCTCCACCTCGTCGACATCGCTCGAAGCGCCTGAAGACTCGGACTCCAAATCGCGACGATCCGTCCAATACCCGGGCACATGGTCGCGCTCGCCAAGGTACTCACCGTTTTTTACCACCGGCTCAAACAACATGGCACTCGAAAGATCCTCGAGCTCCTCGCGAATCAATTGGTCGGTGCGAGCGTCATGAGGCTCCTCGAGCTCGCACTCAAGCTCGTACATATGCTCCATGACCCGCTCGTAGTCCTCTTCAGACATATCGTCATCGTAATAGGAGTTCCTGCTCATCGTTCATCCCTCATTCAAGAACCGAATCCCTTTTGGACAACTCAAGTGTAGAAATCCATACCGAGCAGACGTTGCGCAACATTGCCGAGATCGAGACGGATCCGCTCTCAAAACGCCCAGCAAAAACCGTTCCGCATTGCAATTTGCGCACTCGCGGATGTTGCGCAACGTTCTCGCGCATCGGGGCGGTAGCGTTCGAGTTAGCAAAGCCACGAGCCCTAAAACCCGGGATCGTCGGCTTCCACCGCATACGAAAGAAGGAACGATGGACGAGATTTTTGAGCATCTGCTTCAAGATACCGACCGAGGGATCTCGATCAACCAGATTGTCAATCGCATCGTGTTTCCCAACCACGATATCTGCATGCAGGCCAAAGCTGCCCTGGAGCGAGACTTTGGCGAGTTCTGCTTTGCCGCCGTGATCCCCGATTACGAGGACTTCCAGCACATGGATCCGACCGACGCCACCAATGCCGCCCTGGAGACCTGCGGGTCCGACGGCGAAGAGGTCACCAACGTCGTCTGGGGCTACAACTCGCTCCAGTACGAATACAACGGCATCCCCTCGCTGGAGGTTGCCAAGACTATCTCCAAGATGATCGGCGTTCCCGTCTACTACGAGTACACCGATGCCGATGAGCTCGCTGCCGGCGCCGTGATCGCCGATGCGCAGGGCGACAGCGTCTCGTTTGCAAACGTGGTCGACAAGAGCTGCTGGGTGTATTTCCCGGAGGGGTTCGACGGTGCCACCGACACCCTGTTCCGCTGCGGCATGGGAACTATGTCCATGCCCGACGGAAGCCAAAAGTACTTTGAGGACACGACCGACCCCATCATGCGCTCGTACGCGCAGCGCGGAAACGTGTCCCTGTACTTCGACTTCCTCAAGGACCAGTTTGGTGCCCAAGAAGAGCCCAAGCCAGCGTCCTCGCGCAAAAAATCATCTTCTGCGGCAGGCAAACGCAAAAAGAAGTCGGCCGAGACGCAAGCCCAGGAGTCGAGCAACGTCTATATGTCCCAGGCCATGGGTGCGATGACGTTTCGTATTGTCTTTCCCAACCATGACTGCTGCGCATATATCCGCGATGATCTCGACAAGTGCTTTGGCGGGTTCTCGCTCCAGGCGATTTGCGGCACGCCCGATGGAACGTTTGACTCACCCGATGAAGTCCTGTCCACCATGGCGGGCCACGGAATCCCCGATGACGCGACTGATGTCGAATGGGGCTATAACTCCATGCGCTATCGCGTGGCGCACTCCGTGCCCAACGCCGCCGTTCTCGAGGCGCTCGTCCAGCACTACAAAATTCCGTTGTACGTCGAGTATTTCGATGAGCTTAAGCGCGCGACCGGCGCTGCCATTACGATCCCCGACATAGCGAACCCGACCGCATTCGTCCCCGGCACACTCGGCTGCAAAGAGCAGATGTACTTTGACCGCGGCAGTGATAACGAAGGCTACGTCGCACTTCGATGCGGCTACTGCCAGGCAGTCTCCGATGACGGCAAAACGCGCATCTCCTTTGTCGATGACCCGTCGCAGTCGGTCATGGCAGAAATGGCAGAAGAAGCATCGGTCGGAGTCTACATTAGGCTGCTCAAAAAATTCGATTTTGAGCAATCGCTCCCCAAGGGATACCAGAAACCCGTTTCTCGCCCCACAGCAAGCTCCAAAAAGAGCACCTCGACCTCCTCGGCGGAAAAATCGAAGATCAGTCTGTGGATGAACCCCATTGCAGAGAAGCATGTCTGGAACTCCCTCGATGCCTACGACCTGGACCAGGGCAGGCAAAATGACATGAGCATGTTCGTTTTGGAACCGATCTATCGCGATGGCGAACAGATCCGCGATTCGTTTGGGTATGCATCGGGCCGCGAGCCCATGCCGTCTCGCGCAAGCCACCAAGCGCACAGCAAAGTTATGGACGCCGCCCTTAATGCCAATACCGACTTAAGCACGCTTGTCGCATGGTTGCTCGGCCAAGACCTGCTGACGTCCGAAGAGCTCAACGCGCTGCACCGCGACATCGAGCTCAAGGCCCAAGGCGTCAGCGCCATCGCCACGGGAAGAGGAGCCGCGCTCGAGAGCCGTTGCGACTCGGTTTGCTACCTTATTGCAAAGCTCCGGAGCCATGACGGCGACAACAGCCAACGCTTTATGATGTGGATGGCGGACACCGATCAAGCCGTACGCGTAAAGTTCTACGGCGAAGCGCCGGCAATCGGCGTGCCCTTTACGTGTCGCATGAGCGTAGTGGAAGGCGACGTCGTTACGTACTGGGAGCCCGTGGAGGGCGAAAAGGGCTTCTCTCGCTATAAGCAGATTCCCGAGGGAGGACGCATCGACGTCTCCGCGGCAAAGAGCGACTCTGTCGCTACGAGCGCCCTGCGCAAGGCCAACGCGATGTTCCTTAAGGCATGTGGGCTCAAACAGACCGCACCGTCCAAGACGCGCATGACCCCGGAACAATCACAGCGCTTTAGCGAGCTGCGAGAGAAGCTGGATCGCAAGACGGGCTATGCCCTCACGGTGCTCTTCTCGCGCTGTGTGCTCTGCAGTGCCGAAGCCGACCGATTCCTCGAGCTCATGGAGCGCGCCGCCGCTGCGCACGATCATGGACAGGTAATCGACGTCGACGATACCGAGGTCGTAGAGCACAAGGCCATCTACATGGTCGGCCCAATCTCTACCGAGGATGGCGCTTGCCAGCTTTACAACCCCAACACGACCAACTTTGAGGACTTTAGATTCCAGCCTAACCTGCTCGAAGATTTCCATACCGACCTGCCCCATGCTGGCAGCTTTATCAATATTGCAACGAGCGTCGTTGAATCGGATGTCATCGCCGCCTGGGCGGGCTACAACCCGGGCAACGCCCAGCGCTCGGCGCGCTACTAAAGGGCAATTGGCACGACCAAGGCATGTATCTGTTGCGTAGCATCGACCTCGGGCGGCGTAGCGCACCGCTCACGATGTTGCGCAACAGAATGTAACGCAGGCGGCTTAGTATGCGAAGTAACAGGCGCGCACAGGTCGAACACATCGAATCCGACCCTCGAGCGCAACACAAATCATCGCAGGGAGCACACCATGGCGCGTGACACATCAAACGATCCGGTTGTTAACTTGCCGCTCGATTACAAGTTCGACGGCAACGGCAATATCATCCAAAAGGTCTTTTTTGGCGTAAATGCGGTATTCTGTCCGGTCTGGTACTGGTGGTATTTCAAAAGCGATCGCGATCCTAACTGGTGGGTCAATGGCAGCGGCATGGACGGCTACGATCCCGAGGAATGCGCCATTGAGTTCCAGCGCCGCATGAACAACTTTACGCCCGAGGAGAGCTGCAACCTCTTTGAAGTCGCGAAATACTGCGACCGCATGACGGGCGTTACCGTTTTTGACGTGGTTAACGGACGAAATGTAAACGAGCGACACCTGGATGATTACGACACCGGCTACGACCTTGGCATCGACGATGATGAGGACGAAGACGACGAGGACATCGAGGTGGAGTTTGACGGTAGGCCCGTTAGCCCCCAGCCGATGCGCGCGTGCGACGAAGGTCCCTGTCAGTTTATGCTGCCGCCCGTTTTAAACTGCGGGACTGACGATGGGACCGGCTATGAAGTCGAGATTCCCCTGCGTGCCAAAACGACCAAGAGCGGCACTCCGCAGGAGCGACTTGCATTTTACGTCCCCGCCGACGTCGCCGTGCAGTGGTTCCGCGAGGTTACCGGCGAGCCGCAGGCCGACTACCAGCTGTTCCAAACCATATGGATGGACCAGGCGAACCGACTCGAGAATCCGCA
Source organism: uncultured Collinsella sp. (assembly GCA_934654765.1). Taxonomy (GTDB): domain Bacteria; phylum Actinomycetota; class Coriobacteriia; order Coriobacteriales; family Coriobacteriaceae; genus Collinsella. The sequence continues at coordinate 8,647 of CAKUGX010000062.1, forward strand.
CTTTGTCGATCACCTGTTTTCCTATGCGTTTTGGCAAGAACGATTGCTGCGTATCCTGCACTGCACGTACAAGCGCGGCGTGGTGCAGAGCGTGCGCATCGTTGCCGACTACGAAGGCGATGCCGCCGAGTTTATTGGCAAGTACTATCCGGGTGCCGAGGTCATCGGTCACCAGAGCAATGCGAACGCCTTTGAAACGGGAGCTGCCTATCTGGTGGACCTCACACTGGACTACAAGTACAAGGGCGACAAGCTTGTCGAGAAAAAGACATTCTCGGTCCTTGGCAGCTTTGGGCGCGAATGGTATCGGCTCTTTAGCGGCAACCCCAACGCCACCGTTGATGATTTCTATGCATGGTGTGAACAAACCGACACCTACGAGCCCCTACGCCAGGCCGCTGAAACCGCCGGCGCAATCGTTCAGTACACCACCTACGGACTAAAGGGCAACGAGCTCACCAGCAAGCGCACCGAAGATCTCCAAGGCCGCACCAACGTCGAGATCAACGAAGCCGCCGAGCTGAGAGATCGCATGTTTACGTAGGCAGCGGGAAGATTTACCCATTTGCTCACACTGTTCCTCTAATCCTAGGAGGTTTCTGCTTTGACTGAACAAATCTTATGGACCATAGCGCTGATAGCTTCCGTCGCGCTCGGCTGCTCTGTCTTCTTGGAGCTCCACAGTCATCAGTACAGGTTCTTTGGCCACGAAATCGATTATGATCGTCGCCTCGTCGCCTTCATCGTCCTTGCCATTGGAGCCCTTTTCCTATTCGCGCCCGTTACCTGGGAGCAATGCTTTTCATCCGACCTTGGCGAGGGCTGGGAACCAGGGGGCTGGAATTATATCAGCTGGTTCATCACCAACCTATTTACAGTTGGCTGGACAACGACCATCCAGACTGGCCTTACCGATATAACGTCGGTCGTCAACAGCGTCGTCTCCAACCAAGCATGCGGTCTGTTCTATTCGCTGCTAGCACTCGCATACATCATTGCCCTTCCCGTTGAAGTTGGCCTACTTGCCTTCAACGCCGTTGTCACACGCCTCTCGGGCGGGGTAATCAAGCATCACCTCAAACATGCCAACCGCGTGGTTGTCTTTGAAAGCGTCGACGCTAACACCGAGTTGCTCGTTCGCAATATCGTCGACAACATCAAAAACGGGACGTTCGATAAGAGCGATAACAATGGCGACATCGCCCTAATCTTTTGCCTTGATTGCGACGAGGACGGCGATCGCCAGCGCATGCTGCGCAATCTCTGCCAAGGATACGTACGCTATGCGTTCACCGAAGATAGCGCAGCCGATGTCCTGAAGACCGCCGCCAATAAAGCTCAATCAAAATGCACCAAGCCTATCGACGTTGTTGCGACTTCAGAAAAAACCGATCGAAATGTAAGCGCAACGATCGACATGCTCGAGACGCTTAACCAACAGTTCCAAACCGACAAGCCTCCTTTTGAGATTACGCTGCATTGTCTTCACAGCAACCCCGACGACCCGAGAGTTTTTGATGCCATCAAGCCCTATCCAAAAAAGGTCAATCTGCACCTGGTTTCTCGCACGCAAAACGAGATCTACAATGTTCTGGACGAAGCGCCTCTTTACAGATGGCTTGCTCCCGTCGACATCACCCGTAACGACAATTCCAAACCCCAGAATCTCACGGTGCTCGTCATTGGCGCAGGAGATTACGGCATGCAAGCCGCACGCACCGCGTACTGGATGGGCCGCCTACCGCAAGTAAAGCTCAACATTGTGATCGTCGATCCCAATGCTCACGAAATCGTCGAGCGCGAGGCGGCACAGTATCCCGAAATGCTCGGAGAGATTAAAGACGGGACACCTACAGTGCGTTTTGTCGAGGCCAGCGCCCCTTCAATCACGCTTGACCGTCTCATGGCAGGTGACAGCGTCACGACACTGCACTACGACCTTCAGAGCAAGCG
>CAKUGX010000063.1 GCA_934654765.1 uncultured Collinsella sp.
TGGCCTGGTGGCGCTTGTGCGCAAGGCGTTTCCGACAGGGGAGGTGTCGATCGAGCATGCAGACGCGGGCCTTTACTGCACCGTGGTTGCGGAGTGCGAAGCGGGCGGAAGCTCTTTTGCACGGGCCCTCATGCACTCGAGTATCCCTTTTATCGATATCAGTGACTGTTTTTGGTGTACCGATGGCGCATCTGTCCCTGAAAACTCAACTCAAATTCTTGTCCAGTATGACGATCTGAGCCCGAAAGTACTTAATACCTTGGAATTGCAGCTAACGGGGCGCTCTGCAACCTAAGTGAGTAGACTTGTGGCACTTTGGCGACCAGGCAGTTTTGTAACAAGCTATCTACCTGTGGTTTTGAGAAGCAGAATGACCGGTCTGCTCGGGGTGTTCCAAATAGTCTACTCACTTGCCGTGCAAAGCTTCCGCATGAGAAATAAATGGGGTTTTCAACAGGGCTTCGTCCAGTTCTCGGCAAGCTTTTGGTCAGTTGGGGAGGGCTGTTGAAAACTTAGCAGTCCGTTCGACGCCATTTTTGGTGCGTTCGCGCCAATGCGAGACCGATTGGGTTGAAATTCGTGTTTTCCTGTGCTTATGAAGGATCTACTTTGTGACATATCGGCTTTTAGGTACTGGCGTTTGCCCCCTCAGGTCCGCGCTTTGTGTCCGCCGCTTCCACGGCCGGAAGAAGACCGGCAGCGATATGATCTCGCCCGTAACCCGACGGCTGCGGTTGCGCTCGGCTTTCCGTTGTATACATTGGTTCGGACGAGAAACAAGCGGACTTGTCCTGCCAGCATTAGGCAGCGGCTGTTCCTCGGTGAGCTCCCCAGGGAATCCGTGCTGGAAACGGAGCATGGATTTTTGATTACGTCTCCTCTACTGACGGCATTCATCATGTTGCGGCATCTGACGGATCTCCAGCTTCTTTTGGTATTGGCGGAGATGTGTGGCTTGTTTGCGGTGTGCGCTCTGCCGGCGGCGCTTGAGGCGGAGCTTACGCGCGCAATTGATTCGGGCGCGATTTCGACAACGGTTGGTTGGGTGCGCTGCCCGTCCGAAGACGGCACCGCTTCAAATTTATGGCGTCGAGACGCTTTGGTTTTGGGCAGAGACCTTGACCGTTTTTGTTCAGATGTTTGCGGGATGCGTTACGGCAATAGATTTATGGCGGTATCGCAACTCGTTCCATTGGGTGCCGCGTCGCCTTTTGAGGTCGAGGCGTATTTGTTGCTTGGACTGCCGCGAGCCCTGGGAGGCGAAGGGTTCTGTGGCATAGAGCTCAATGTCGAAGTGACGCTAAGCACAAGTGCTCGAGCGATTGTGGGAAAGTCCCGTGTATATATCGACCTACTTCTTTCTTCGCCGGACGGCAGGCGACAGGTGGCCATTGAATGTCAGGGGAAGGCCTCGCACGGACGCGCAGGGGATGGCTTGCGTGACGCTGACCGCATGACAGCCCTTCAGGCCATGGGCTACGATGTACTTCTCCTGACACACAGACAGATATTCGATGAGGGTAGATTCCGCGCGATTGTTAAGGCCGTATGCAGGATGCTCGATGCTGAATATCGTGATAAAAGCTCAGATGAGCAAAGGGCTGAGACATTACTTCGGTCTGAACTATTCGTTGACTGGACAAAATTGGGAGTAATTGACGGAAAGATGCCCGTTAGACACAAAACAGCTCGATCGTGGACGGCTGCGGTTCTAAGTGAGTAGACTTTTGGCACTTTGGCGACCAGGCTGTTTTGCAACAAGTCATTTACCTGCGGCTTTATAAAGCAATATGGATGGTGTGCTCGGCAAGTTCCAAAAAGTCTACTCACTTAGTTTTTGGCAAGATGCCAATGCCTAAGGCGGTCCTATTTCAGGGCGTTAACGAGTCCTCGAGACACAAAAAGGCCCGAACCGTGTGGTCCGGGCCTCATTGAGCAAGAGGTTATGCCTCAGGCAGTTGGCTTAGCCAAAGTAACGCTTGAGCAGACCGGCGAAAGCCTTGCCGTGGCGAGCCTCGTCGCGAGCCATCTCGTGCACGGTGTCGTGGATGGCATCGAGGCCAGCGGCCTTGGCGCGCTTGGCGAGGTCGGTCTTGCCGGCGGTAGCGCCGTTCTCGGCCTCAACGCGCATCTCGAGGTTCTTCTTGGTGGAGTCGGTCACGACCTCGCCCAGGAGCTCAGCGAACTTGGCGGCATGCTCGGCCTCCTCGTAGGCAGCCTTCTCCCAGTACAGGCCGATCTCGGGATAGCCCTCGCGATGAGCGACGCGAGCCATGGCCAGGTACATACCGACCTCGGAGCACTCGCCCTCAAAGTTGGCGCGCAGGTCGGCAACGATGTCCTCGGAGACGCCCTCCATCTTGGCGACGCCCACGACGTGCTCGGCAGCCCACTCGAGCTGGCCCTCCTCCTGCTTCAGGAAACGAGAACCGGGGACGCCGCACTGGGGGCACTTGAAGTCCTCGGGCAGCTGGTCGCCGTCGAACTCTTCCACATAACCGCAAACGGGGCAAACAAACTTCATGATTCGATCCTTTCGATCGATGGCGATGGGGCGCTTGTCCGGTCCCGTAAGGGCCCTCTCCGGACGTGCGTCTTGACGAGTTCTATTATCCATAAATGCGACCGAATGTGAAGCCTATTAGGAATGATTTTTAATAAAACAATTTTGACGCTGTCATCTAACAGCGCCCGCATAGTCCGCAGCGGACGCAGCCGTTGCAGATGAACTTGCTTCCGCAGGTTTCGCACCACTCGTAATACGGCGGATCCCAAAGCTCCGAGCTGGGGATTTCCAGGCCGAGCGGGTCCCTTAGGTCCCATTCGATTTGGCGATCGCGGTGCTGGAGGCCTGATTTCCATGCCTGCTCGCTTTGCAGGTTTTTGCCACGAAGGTGATATGTTCGCCCGTCCTTAACGAAGGTGCTTCCGGTTTCGATGAAAGCGAACGTCGCATTTGCCGCTACGCATTCGGCATACAGCTGGCGCACCCATTCGTAATGGCAGGGACGCGCTCCCGCGTAGTTTTCTCCGCCTGCGATGACCTGCTCGATTCCATCGGGTTTTCCAAGGCTACCGGGGGCGGCTTTCTCGACCGACACGCTTCCGATGAACGGCGCACACATGATGCCGCGGTGTGCGGCCGGTGTGGCGAGCAGGAGGGGAATCCGCTCATTTGCCCTGCGCTGGTTTTCGCAGGTTACGTTGAGCATGACGTTTTGCCAGCCATCGCCCCAGTCGCTGGGCAGACAGCCGCAAAAGCGCTCGGGACGTTTGGTCAGAATGAAGAACTTTACGTCGGGTCTCTGGCGGATGATATCCCATACCTCTGGTCGCCAGGGATCGGCTTCGGGCAACAGGAAATCGCTTGTCATGCAGATGCGGATAAGCTCGCCGGCGCGAACTTTGTAGCTGCCGTCTCGTCGGCGTTGGAGGGGATAGGTGAAGCCCGACTTGCTCTTGCTAATCACGGAGGGGTCGATGCCGCGCTGGCCGTCCATGTAATACATGTAGCAGTTGTCGCATCCCTCGCTGACGCGCGTGCAGCCATGCCAGGGGTTCCAGATGTCATGCACCTTTGCGCCTCCTTTGCGGCGGACGTGAATCCAATGGACTCTGAAAGACTAACACCGGATGACGCCGGGAAGCTCCGAACAATATGAAGATGTTGATTGATTAACGATTACCGAGCCACCTGCGACCATCGATGAGTACAATCGGTCGAGCAAATGTTGACCCATCAACAAATGAAGGAGTTTCCTTTATGCATCTAGCCCGTCGTGCCTGGTGCCGAACATATCAGACGGTTTTTCGTATCGCATTGCCGATCCTGCCCTATACCGAGCCGCGCATTTTGGAGCATGCCGAGGATGTGCCCGCGGTGTTCCAAAAGCGCTCGATACAGCAGGCCCTTATCGTGACGGATCCTGGCATTGCTCGTCTGGGGCTTACGGCGCCGCTCGAGCGCGCGCTCGCGTCCAAGGGGATTGGCGTTACGGTCTATGCCGAAACGCGTGCGAACCCCACGGTCTCGAATGTGGAGGAAGCGGCGGCGCTGTATCGCGAGAACGACTGCCAGGCCATTATCGGCTTTGGTGGCGGTTCGGCCATGGACTGCGCCAAGGGCGTGGGCGCGCGCATTGCGCAGCCAAACAAACCCATCAACAAGATGCGCGGCCTGTTGCGTGTTCACCGTCTCCTGCCGCTGCTTATCGCGGTTCCCACTACCGCCGGTACGGGAAGCGAAGTCACGCTCGCGGCGGTGATTACCGACGACGAGACGCACTATAAGTACCCCATCAATGACTTTGTGCTCATTCCGCGCTTTGCGGTGCACGACCCCGAATTTACGCGTGGGTTGCCGGCGTCCATTACGGGGCAGACGGGCATGGATGCTCTGACGCATGCCGTCGAGGCTTTTATCGGTCGTAGCACCACGCCCTACACGCGCAAGATGGCGCGCCAAGCGGTTCAGCTCATCCACGACAATTTGCTCGAGGCCTATGAGCATGGCGACAACATGAGTGCGCGTCGCAATATGCTTTCGGCGGCGTATAAGGCGGGCGTCGCATTTACGCGCTCCTATGTTGGATATGTGCATGCCATCGCGCACAGTCTGGGTGGCCGATACGGCATTCCGCATGGTTTGGCCAACGCCATTATCCTGCCGCACATGCTTCGCGCTTATGGCGAAGCTGCCGCTCCCAAGCTTGCCGATCTTGCTCGCATGGCGGGCATTGCGCCGGCTAACGCGCGGGACGGCTTGGCTGCCGAGGCCTTTATCGATTGGGTCGATCGCATGAACGATGCCTTGGGAATTCCTAAATACGTCTCGGGTATTCGCCGCTCCGATATTCCGCAAATGGCCGCCCATGCCGATGCCGAGGCCAATCCGCTGTATCCTGTCCCGCTTTTGATGGACCGTTTGGAGCTCGAGCATATGTACGAGGTCGTCGCGGGTGGTATGTTTGAGGACGAGAACTAGGAGGGTCCATGAACACCGAGGAAATCGCGCGCATCGTTAGCAGCCAGCGCACCTATTTTAAGACGCATGCCACGTTTGATGTCGATGCTCGCCGCCGCGCGCTCATGCGCCTGTGCGATGCGGTTCGGGCACACGAGGACGATATCGCCCATGCGCTCAAGACCGATTTGGGCAAGTCGCATGACGAGGCGTATATGTGCGAGATCGGCACGTCGCTTTCCGAGATTCGCCATCAGATTGCGCATGTGGCCCAGTGGAGTCGTGCGCACCTGCGCCCGTGCGACCTCGCCAATGCTATTAGCGTGTGCAAGACGCAGCCGGTTCCCTATGGCGTAACGCTGATCATGGCACCCTGGAACTATCCGTTTTTGCTGACGCTCGAACCGCTTGCCGGTGCCCTTGCCGCGGGCAACACCGCGGTTATCAAGCCGAGTGCCTATGCGCCGGCGTCGAGCGCCGTGCTCAAACAGATTTGCGAGGAAGCGTTCGATCCGCGCCTGGTGACAGTCGTCGAGGGCGGTCGTGCCGAGAACGAGGCACTGCTCGATGAGTGCTGGGATAAGATTTTCTTTACCGGCAGCGTTCCGGTCGGCAAGCTTGTCATGGAGCGCGCGAGCAAAAATCTCACGCCCGTGACACTTGAGCTGGGCGGCAAGAGCCCCTGCATCGTGGATGCCTCCGCAAACTTGAAGGTGGCGGCACGCCGCATCGCCTTTGGTAAGTGGCTCAACGTGGGCCAGACCTGTGTAGCGCCCGACTATCTGCTGGTCGATGCGCGCGTGCACGATGAGCTGCTGGAACTCATCAAGGAGGAGGTCCGCCGCATGTTTGGCGAGCACCCGCTCGACAACGAGGACTACGGCCATATCGTCAACGCCAAGCATTTCGCGCGCGTGCGCGGGCTGATCGACCCCGACAAGGTTGTGCTAGGAGGTGCGGCGCGCGAGGCCTCGCTCAAGATTGAGCCGACGATCCTGGACGGCGTGACGCCCGAGGATGCCGTGATGCAGGAGGAGATTTTCGGTCCCATCTTGCCGGTGCTGACGTTTGAGAGCCTGGACGAGGCCGAGACGTTTATCACGGATCGTCCGACGCCGCTGGCCCTGTATATCTTTAGTCGGGATCGCGCGGTGCAGCAGCGCTTTGTGCGCTACGTGCCCTTTGGCGGCGGCTGCGTTAACGATACGATCATGCATCTGGCTACGAGCCATATGGGCTTTGGCGGCATGGGCGCGAGCGGCATGGGGCAATACCATGGCCGCGAGAGTTTCGATACGTTTAGCCACAAGAAGAGCATCGTGAACAAGGCAACATGGCTGGATGTACCGTTCCGCTACGCCCCCTACGCAAGCTGGAAGCGCAAATTCGTGCGCATGTTTGTGCATTAGAAAAAGACAGCAGATAGGGGACAAACAGAGTGGCCGCCCCCGCGTAAGCGAAGACGGCCACTTCTCACGATGAAAACGTGTATCGGAGTTGGCAGGACCCGCGGGCACGGGTGCCATCCGTGACCCTATCTTATCTGCAAGCGTTGCGACAAACGGTCAAAAAGACACGAGACCCGAGACAAGTGAATTTGTGTCCGCACGAGTTCGTAGACTTCTCTATAAGGTTAAGCGTCGGTTATTCCGGCCGTTAGAGGAGCTGCTATGTACGAGCCTTCACGTGTTCTTTTATCGTTTCACATCGCAGGATTTCAGTATGCCGACGGCGCATTGGTCCTGGGTGATCTAAAAGCGGGTGATAAGCTGACGTTGTGTGCCGAGCGCGATAACCCCCATGATCCTGAGGCGGTTGCAATCTATTTTGGCAAGGCTAAGCTCGGCTATGTTCCGGGAAACGAGGTCGGCCCGCTGTCCGTGATGATGTATTACGGGCACGAAGATGTGTTTGAGGCCCGCGTGCAGCAGGTTGCGCCCGAGCGCAGCCCCTGGCATCAGGTGCGCGTTGGCCTTTATGTGGCGGATGCCCGCTAGCCGCTAGGGGAGGCTGCCATGTTTGATGACGACGACCTGTTCGATTTGACGGACGACCCGTTTGAGTGGGATATGCTGCTCGACGATGATGAGCTGGAGCGGGACCGTAAGAAGCGGAAGGACGAGAACGTCCAAGGCGACGCATCGAAAAAGAATGACAAGCGCCGCCGTGGATTGTTTGGCGGGCTCTTTGGGTAACCGCCGTGCCAAAGCGTCTGTATACTAGGCACGTGTTAGACGCGTTGCGAAATGAGGACACAGACGATGATGTGGTTTACCGCCGACCTGCACCTGGGCGATACGAATATCCTGCACGATATGGATCGACCGTTTGCCTCGGTCGAGGAGATGAACCGCAAGGTTATTGACGCTATTAACGAGTGCGTGGCTGCGGACGACCGCCTCTATATCCTGGGAGACTTTACGTATCGCTTGCCCATGGCGGAGGCCGTGCGCCTGCGCGAGCGTATTGCCTGCCAAAACGTGACGCTCATACGGGGCAACCATGACGGCGATTGGGAAGATCCGGACGCACCGCAAATTTGGGATGACGTGCGCGATTACCTGGAGATTGCTCCCGGTTATGCCAAGGGACATCGTCTGGTTCTGAGCCATTACCCCATGCTCAGTTGGAACGGCAAAGCGCGTGGCGCCATTATGCTACACGGGCATATCCACAGCAGGGGAGACCGCGCCAACACGCGCAACCGTGATCGCGAGCGTCCCATTTTCCGCTACGATGTTGGTCTCGACGCCAACGACTACAAACCTGTAAGCCGAGACCAGATCTTGAGCTTCTTTGGACTGTAACCCTCAAGCCACCATAAAGGGGACAGGCACCTTTGTGGTGTTTTTTCCTTAGATTGGAGTCGTTATGAAGCAACTGCTCATTCGTGCCGATGATATTGGCTATTCGTACGCCGTTGACCTGGGGATTGCTCGCAGTGTCAACGAGGGTCTCGTGCGCTCGGCGGGCCTTATGCCCAATATGCCCGAGGCCGAGCGTGGCTGGTCGCTCGTGGCGGATGCCGGCATTGCGGTGGGCCAGCATACCAATGTGTGCCTGGGTAAGCCGTGTGCCGAACCGGCGCTCATCCCGAGTCTGCTCGATGAAAACGGTGAGTTCCATAGCAGCCGTACCTTCCGCGGGCACTTTAAGCATGGCGAGGAACTGATTGACTTCGACGAGGCCTGCATTGAGATTCGCGCGCAGCATGACCGCTTTGTCGAGATCGTGGGTCGCGAGCCCGATTACTTTGAGGCCCACGCCGTTATGAGCAAAAACCTCAACCGCGCGATTTCGGTGGTGGCGCAGGAGTTGGGCCTTAAGGAGCAAAAGGCGAGCTTTGACCCCACGGCCGTGGTGCACTGCGGAGACACCGATCTGCGCATGGTGATGCGCTCGATGGAGCCAGACTATGAGCCAAAGGAAGCAATCATGCAGACGGTTCGCGAGATGGCCGATGACGAGACGGTCGTCTTCGTATGCCATCCGGGCTATCTCGATCGCTTTATTCTTGAGAGCAGCTCGCTTACGACCGATCGAACCAAGGAGGTCGATGCGCTGATCGACCCCGAGCTGCGGGCGTGGCTCGAGGCTCAGGACGACCTGCGCCTGATTGACTACCGCGACCTGTAAAGCACTCAGACCACCACGATGGGGACAGGCACCTTTGTGGTGGTTCTGGCGCCGTTGCCATTCTGGCGGCGGCGCCTTTTTTGTCCGCATGGCGCGGTAGAGTGTAGGCGGTTGAAATTTGCGTCCATCGAGGAGCTGCTATGAACGAGATCAAGTGCCCGCATTGCGGCGAAGTCTTTAAGGTCGATGCGTCCGGCTATGCGGACATCGTCAAACAGGTGCGCGATGCGGAGTTCTCGCGCGACTTGGATGAGCGCGTGAAGGCCGTCCAGCGCGAGGGTGAGCAGGCGTTGGAGCTTGAGCGCTCGCGCTCGACTGCCGCCTTGCAGGAGGCGGAGTCTCAGCGCGACGCTCAGCTCGTTGAGCAGAAAAACGCCGCGGCTCAGGAGCTGGCGCAGGAAGTTGCCAAGCGCGACGCCGAGCTTGCCGAGCTGCGTGCCAAGCTCGAGGGTGCTGCCGCAGAGCGTGAGAGCGCAAGTCAGCGTGCAGCTGTTGAGGCTCGTGCCGATGCTCAAAAGGAAAACGCCGAGCTGCAGCGCGAGGTTGATAGCTTACGTGCGCAGCTGGGACGCAAGGACGACGAAGCCAAGCTTGCCGAGGCAGCGGTGCGCAACGCCGCTCAAAACGACCTGTCCGCACGTGATGCCCAGATTGCCGAGCTGCAGGCGAAACTCTCCGCGGCAGACAAGGCCCAGGAGATGGCGCTCGCCGCTGCGGCCGCCGAGTCGCAGCGCGAGCTTGCTGCTGCTCACAGCGAAGCCGAGCGCGCGCTTGCCGACTATCAGGCGAAAGTACAGGAGAAGTTCTCCGCCGCAAAGGCTCAGTCCGAGCAGGAGGCAGAGGGTCTGCGTGCCCAGCTGCGCGAACAAGAGCTGACGGCAAAGATGAACCTATCGGAGGCAGTTGCCGCGGCGGAGCGTGAGCGCGATGAGGCGCGCGCGAAGCTCACGAGCGAGCTTGCGGTGCGCGATTCTCGCGAGGAGCAGGCCAAGGCGGCCCACGAGCTCGAGCTTGCTCAGGCAAAGCGCGCGAGTGACGAGCTCATTCGCTACAAGGACGAAGAGATTGAGCGCCTGAAGGACATGAAGGTGCGCCTGTCCACCAAGATGGTGGGCGAGTCGCTCGAGCAGCACTGCGAGACGGAGTTCAATCGCTTGCGCATGACGGCGTTTCCCAACGCTTATTTTGAGAAAGACAACGATGCATCCGAGGGCACCAAGGGCGACTTCATCTTCCGTGAGTGCGACGCGAGCGGCAACGAGATCATCTCGATTATGTTCGAGATGAAAAACGAGAATGACGAAACCGCGACCAAGCACAAGAACGAGGACTTCTTTAAGAAGCTCGACCACGATCGCCGCCAGAAAGGCTGCGAGTACGCGGTGCTCTGCACCCTGCTCGAGCCCGAGAGCGAGCTCTATAACGCCGGCATCGTGGACGTGAGCTATCGCTACGAGAAGATGTATGTGATCCGCCCGCAATTCTTCATCCCGATGATCACGCTGCTGCGCAACGCCGCTATGGGCTCGCTGCGCTATAAGCAGGAACTGGCGGAGTACAAACAGCAGAACATCGATGTGACGAACTTCGAAGCCAAGATGGAAAAGTTCAAGGACGGTTTCTCGCGCAACTACAACTTGGCGAGCAAGCAGTTTGAGTCGGCAATCAAGGAAATCGATGCCGCTATTAAGCAGCTTGAGAAGACCAAGGACGACCTGCGTCGTAGTACCGAGAACCTGCGCTTGGCCCACAATAAGGC
>CAKUGX010000064.1 GCA_934654765.1 uncultured Collinsella sp.
CGATTCCCTTCCCCGCCACCTTGAATTGACTAGGACCTCTGCAAAGGGGTCCTTTTCTTTTATGTAGGGTTCTGCGGAAACTGCGTCCCAGAATAAGGGCTCAGAACGGGACACACTTTCCGCTTCGGGCCTGTCTGGGAAAGCGCGACCCGGAATGACGCGAAATTGCGGGTCGCGCTTTCCGGTTGGGCCTGCTAACGGAAAATGCGCCCCATTATTGAGCGATAGAACGGGACACACTTTCCGGTGCCTGCCTCCGGCGCGCGTACACACCTCGTCGCACCATTCCGAGCCCGCCCGCCCCAGACATTCCTCCCACTTTCGCGTCACTTTACAGACCGTTCGGTCGCCTGTCCGCACACGCGGGTATACTCAAAACAATACTTATCCTATGCAATACGATGCGGGTTCGACCTGCATGATCCGAAGGGGGCAGTGATGGAGAGGATACTCGGCGTTAATCTCTCTGGCTGGTTTATTCCCGAGCCTTGGGTGACCCCGTCGCTGTACGCGGCGACCGGTGCATCCAACGCGGCTGAGCTACAGGAGGCCATGGGTACCGCCGCCTATAACGAGCGCATGCGCCGCCATTACGAGACGTTTGTGAGCGAGGACGATTTTCGCCGCATGGCGCAGATCGGTCTCAATGCCGTGCGTCTGCCGGTGCCCTGGTATGCCTTTGGCTCACAGGAGTCCGATGCCTCCTACATATCGGTTGTCGATTACATCGACCGCGCAATTGAGTGGGCTGCCAAGTACGACATCCGCGTGCTGCTCGATCTGGCAACCGTGCCCGGTGGCCAGGGCGATTCCAACGATTCGCCCACCACGCCGGAGGCTGTTGCCGAGTGGCATTCGTCCACCAACGGCCGTCATGTCGCACTCGACGTGCTCGAGCGCTTGGCCGATCGCTATGGCGAGGCCGAGAGCCTGCTGGGCATTGAGCTGCTGGACACGCCGCAGATGAGCGTTCGCAAGAGCCTCTTCACCATGACGGATGGCATTCCTGCTCACTACCTGCGCAATTTCTATCGCGATGCCTACGAGCTCGTCCGTTCGTATATGCCCGAGGATAAGATCGTCGTCTTCTCGTCGTCGGGGCATCCCAGCGAGTGGAAGCATTTTATGCGCGGCGCCAAGTACAAGAACGTCTACATGGATCTTCACCTGTACCATTACCGCGACGAGTATGCGCTCGACATCACGAGCCCTCGCGGGCTGACGACGGCGATTTCGCGTAACAAGCGCGAGCTTAAAGAAGCGATTTCGACTGGGTTCCCCGTGCTGGTGGGCGAATGGTCGGGCGCGGCGATCTTTGCCAACTCGTCGGTTACGCCCGAGGGCCGCAATGCCTACGAGCGCGTGTTTATCGCCAACCAGCTGGCTTCGTTTGCGCCGGCTGCCGGTTGGTTCTTCCAAACGTGGAAGACCGAGAAGCGCATTGCAGCATGGGACGCCCGCGCGGCGCTCGGTACGCTCGAGCGCGGCATGATTGAATAGGTTGATATGACGCAAAACAGCGCCCATACGGGCAAACTCTATGTGGTCGGCACGCCCATCGGCAACCTGGGCGACCTGTCCCCGCGCGTTGGTGAGGCCTTTGCCGCTGCTGATGCCATCTGCTGCGAAGACACGCGTGTGACGTCAAAGCTACTGATGCACCTGGGCATTTCCAAGCCGCTTGTCCGTTGCGACGAGAATGTGATCGCCAGCCGCGCCGCCGGCCTGGTCGACCGTCTGCTGGCGGGGGAGACCCTCGCTTTTGCCTCGGACGCCGGCATGCCGAGCGTGTCCGATCCCGGCCAGGCGCTGGTCGAGGCGGCGCGTGAGGCCGATGTGCCCGTCGAAGTTATTCCCGGGCCCTCTGCTTGCGTCACGGCGCTTGTTTCGTCCGGCATTCCCTGCGAGCATTTTTTCTTCGAGGGCTTTTTGGGCCGAAAGCACGGCGACCGTGTGCGCCGTTTGCAGCGCCTTGCCGTGGTGCCCGGCGCACTCATCTTCTACGAGTCTCCACATCGCATCGTGGCGACGCTCGAGGCCGTGGCGGAGGTCTTTCCCCAGCGTGAGGTTGCCGTCTGCCGCGAACTCACCAAGCTGCACGAGGAGGTCTTGCGCGGTCCCGCTGACCAGCTTGCCGAGGAGCTGCGTGCTCGCGGCGAGGTAAAGGGCGAGATTGCGCTGGTCATCGCGCCACCGAGCGAGGATGAGGAGGCCGGTATCGTGCCGGTCGGCGCCACGGCAGCGGATCCCGACGAGGCCCTGCGCGAGGATATCCGCGCCGCGCTCGAGGAGGGGGAGCCCGCGTCTGCGGTGGCCAAGCGCCTGTCTCAGAAGTATTCGCGCCGCAAGCGCGATGTCTATGCCATGGTGCTCGATATGCAATAGATGGAGGATATCCAGCCCTTGCGTTAGAATCATCCCCTGTATGCAACGTTTTTCTGGAGGACAGACCCCATGGATCAAACCAAGCCTTCGTTCTTTATCACGACGCCCATCTACTACGTCAACGCCGATCCGCACCTGGGCACGGCTTATTCCACCATCATCGCCGACGTTCAGGCTCGCTATCGCCGTTCCGCCGGCTATAACGTCAAGTTCCTGACCGGCATGGACGAGCACGGCGAGAAGGTCGCCGAGGCCGCAGCCAAGCATGGCATGACGCCGCAGGAGTGGACCGATAGCCAGGCCCCGCACTTCAAGGAGCTTTGGAGCAAGCTCGAGATTTCCAACGACGACTTCATCCGCACCACCGAGCCTCGCCAGCATCATGCCGTGCAGTACCTGTGGGAGCGCATGAAGGAGTCCGGTTACCTGTATAAGGGCAGCTACGACGGTTGGTATTGCGTGCCTGACGAGACCTACTTCACTGATACGCAGGTCCAGAAGGGCGACGAGGAGTACGGCAGCGTCGGCCAGCATCTATGCCCCGACTGCCACCGTCCGCTTGAGCGCGTCCAGGAGGAGTCCTACTTCTTTAAGCTTTCCGCCTTCCAGGACAAGCTTCTCAAGCTCTATGACGAGCACCCCGACTTTGTCGAGCCTGCGTTCCGCATGAACGAGGTTCGCAGCTTTGTCGAGGGCGGCCTCAACGACCTTTCCGTGAGTCGCACGAGCTTTGACTGGGGCATCCAGGTTCCGTTTGACGAGGGCCATGTGACCTATGTATGGTTTGACGCGCTGCTCAACTATATGACGGCCGTCGGCTACGGTGTCGACACCGACGAGGCGCGTGCCGAGCTGGCCTATCGCTGGCCCGCGCAGTTCCACATCGTGGGTAAGGACATCATCCGCTTCCACTGCGTCATTTGGCCCGCCATGCTCATGGCCATCGGCGAGGCCCTGCCCGAGCACGTCTTTGCCCACGGCTTCCTGACCGTGCGCAATGCCGAGACCGGCAAGGCCGAGAAGATGTCCAAGAGCCGCGGTAACGCCATCGCTCCGCAGGACGTTATCGACATGCTGGGCGTCGAGGGCTATCGCTACTACTTTATGACCGATGTCGTTCCCGGTACCGACGGCGCCATCAGCTTCGATCGCATGGAGCAGGTCTACAACGCCGACCTGGCCAACAGCTGGGGCAACCTTATCTCGCGTTCGCTCAACATGAGCGGCAAGTACTTTGACGGCTGCGCCCCGGCTAAACCGGCGTCTGCCGACGCGTTCGATAACCCGCTGGCAAAGATCGCCGATGGTCTGGTCGAGCGCTACATGGCCAAGATGGACGTGCTCGATTACGGCGGAGCCAAGGACGAGGTCATGGAGCTCATCCACGCCGCCAACCACTACATTGAGGACTCCGAGCCTTGGGCACTTGCCAAGGACGAGGCCAAGGCTGACGAGCTGGCGTTTGTGATCTACAACCTGCTCGAGGCCATCCGCATTGCCGCTCACCTGCTGATGCCGCTCATGCCTCAGACCTCTGCCGAGGCCCTGCGCCGCCTGTCCTGTGAGGGCGAGGCCGCGAGCGACGACCTCAAGGGCATTTGCACTTGGGGCCTGCTTGCCGGCGGTCAGCCCGTCGAGAAGGGCGATCCGCTGTTCCCGCGTCTGGCGTAGAGACCGCGCGAGCGCCATATCGGCAATTTGCTGTTTAGCTGTAAGGGCATGGCCGCCACGGTCCATGCCCTTTTGTTTCAAGACGCCGCCATCATGCTAAGGAGGCAACCATGACAACTTCGCCTTTGGCAAACCCCACGGCCACCAGGGAGCTGCTGGAGGAGTTTGGCCTTGCGACCAAGCATCGCCTGGGCCAGAACTTTCTAATCGACAATCATGTGATCGAACGTATCTGCGAGCTTGCCGAGCTTGCAGGTGACGAGCGCGTACTCGAGGTGGGTCCAGGTTGCGGTACGTTGACACTTGCGTTGCTGCAGGAAGCGGCGTGCGTTACGTCCATTGAGGCCGATCCCGAGCTTGAGCCGGTGCTCGATGCCCACGCCGCCGACTATGCCAACTTCCGCTTTATCATGGGCGACGCGCTTAAGGTGGGCCCGGAGCAGATTGAGCAGGCTGCGGGCGGTGAGCCGACGGTATTTGTCGCGAACTTGCCCTATAACGTGGCGGCGACGATCATTTTGCAATTTTTCCAGACGATGCCGGCGCTAAAGCGCGCCGTCGTTATGGTGCAAAAGGAGGTTGCCGATCGCATTGCCGCAGTGCCGGGCAACAAGACCTATGGCGGCTATACGGCAAAGCTCGGCCTGTATGCGCAGGTGACGGGTCGCTTTGAGGTGCCGCCGCGTTGCTTTATGCCGGCGCCGCACGTGGACTCGGCCGTCGTGCGTATCGACCGTGTTGACGGTGTGGTGCCCGAAGGACTCGATCGCGAATTTGTGGCCCGCGTGATTGATGCTGCATTTGCTCAGCGCCGCAAGACCATCCGCAATTCCATGAGCGCCAACGGCTTTGCCAAGGACGTGCTCGACGCCGCCTTTGAGGCTTGCGGTATCGCACCCACCACGCGCGCCGAGACGCTCGGCGTCGCCGACTTTGTGTGCCTGGCTCGGGAGCTTTCCCATGACGCTTAATGCCGAACGCGTGACGTTTACCAAGAAAAAGAAGACGGTTGCTTGTCCCGTGCCCTTGGCACCGCTTGCCGACACGCATGCGCATCTGCTTTCGTTCTGGGGCAAGGATGTGCCCGAGACACTCGTGCGCGCCAAAGCCGCGGGCGTCGACCTGTTGGTGACGATGCTCGACCCCATCGCCGACAAGCGCAGCGTGACGGACTATAGCGACTGGCTGACGCGCGAGATTCTGCCGATGCAGGATATCCCGCAGATCAAGTATCTTGCCGGCGTGCATCCGTATGGCGCGCCGGATTATACCGATGACATTCACGCGCAGGTTGTTGCTGCGCTCGATGACCCTTTGTGCGCCGGTATTGGCGAAATCGGTCTGGACTACCACATGGACTATGACGACGATATCGCGCCGGCACCCCATAACGTGCAGATTGACTGCATGGCGCGCCAGCTCGAGCTTGCCGTGTGTCGTAACGTGCCGGTGGAGCTGCATCTGCGTCACGAGGACATGGACCAGGAGCGTACCTCGCACGTGGACGCCTACAACGTGCTTCGTGAGGTGGGCGTGCCCCAGGCCGGTTGTGTGCTGCACTGTTTTGGCGAGGACCGCGCCACGATGGAGCGCTTTGTGGAGCTGGGCTGCTATATCGCCTATGGTGGTGCGGCCACCTTTAAGCGCAACGACGACGTGCGCGAGGCATTTGCGGCAACCCCACTCGATCGAATTTTGTTCGAGACGGATTGCCCGTATATGGCTCCGGAGCCCATCCGCGGTCTTGAATGCGAGCCCGCAATGATCTCCATTACGGCAAACGCGCTGGTTAACGACCGTGTCGATCGCACTGGTGAGGACGCCGAAACAATCGCGCATGCCGCTTGGGAAAATGCCTGCAAACTTTTTCAAAAATAGTTCTTGCGTTCGCGGTGGCGCTCCGTTATTCTAATTCCTGCACGCGGGCGTGGCGGAATTGGCAGACGCGTACGGTTCAGGTCCGTATGGGGGCAACCCCATGAAGGTTCAAGTCCTTTCGCCCGCACCATTAAATGAAAGAGCTCCCAGCAATGGGAGCTTTTTTGTTATGGGCCCATCGCAGGGACTTGAACCTGCGAAGGAGCGAGCGTCAAGAAAACGCGGAGCGTTTTTAGCGAGCTGGCGAGGACGCCGGCAGGCGGCCGATGCCGGTGCGGATCCGCGAAGCGGATGCGCGGACGTCCTTTCGCCCGCACCATTAAATGAAAGAGCTCCCAGCAATGGGAGCTTTTTTGTTATGCACGATCTTCTTGGACGGGTATCCTAATGCCAACGTGTGCCTATCAGAGGAGAGACCATGCTGTTTTCCGGTATCATCGCCGCCCTTACCAGCCTTTTGATTCCCATCATCATCCTGTTGCTGCTGCTCCCCAACGCCTGCTACGTCGTTGAGCAGCAGCACGCTGTGATCATCGAACGCTTGGGTAAGTTCAATCGTATCGTCAACGCGGGCTTCCACGTGAAGGTGCCCGTGATCGACCGCAAGGCCGCCACGGTGAGTCTGCGCACCATGAAAAATGGTTTTGGCATCGACGTTAAGACCCAGGACAACGTGACCATTGGCCTTGAGGTCTCCGCTCAGTACCACGTGAGCTACGACATGGGCGCCGGCCCGGCAGATTCGGGCATCTACAAGAGCTACTACATGCTGCAGGAGCCCGTCGACCAGATGCGCGACTTCATCACCGACGCCCTGCGCTCCTCCATCCCCGTCTACACGCTCGATGAGGTCTTTGCCAAGAAGGATGACATCGCCAAGGATGTCAACGCTACCGTTTCCGAGCAGATGGCCGCCTACGGCTTCACCCTCGTGTCGACGCTCATCACCAAGATCGCGCTGCCGACCGAGGTCGAGAACTCCATGAACGACATCAACGCCGCCCAGCGCAAGCGCGCTGCTGCGCAGGAGCTCGCCGAGGCCGACCGCATCAAGCGCGTTACCGAGGCGACCGCCGAGGCCGAGGCAATGGAAAAGGCGGGCGAGGGCATCGCCAACCAGCGCAAGGCCATCGCGCTGGGTATCAAGGATTCGCTCGAGATCATCCAGGAGACAGGCGTCGGCAACGATGAGGCCAACCAGCTGTTCATGTTTACGCAGTGGTCCGAGATGATGACGGAGTTCGCTCGCACGGGTAAAACCTCGACGGTCGTGCTGCCGAGCGACTTTTCGCAGTCGGCCTCGATGTTCGAGCAGATGCTGGCCGCCGGCAAAGTTCAAAACGATTCGAAGGAGTAGGCGCGCGTGAAATATACCGTTGTTTGCGTTGGCAAGCTCAAAGAGCGCTTTTGGAAGGACGCGTGCGCCGAGTACACCAAGCGCCTGGGTGCCTATGCCAAGGTGGATATCCGCGAGGTGGCCGATATCGACCCGGCTAAGGCGGGCGGTGTGGATGCTGCGCGTGGCAAGGAGGGGGCGGCGATTCTTGCTGCCTTGCCGTCTCGAGCGCATGTGATCTTGCTGGCCATTGAGGGCAAGGAGCGTTCGAGTGAGGAGCTCTCGGCGAGGCTCGACGATCTTATGCTGCGAGGCAGCAGCGACATTGCCTTTGTAATCGGCGGTTCGGACGGCGTGAGTGATGAGGTGCGCGCCCGCGCCGACGAGATGCTCAGCTTTGGACGCATTACCTTGCCGCACAACTTGGCGCGCGTGGTGCTGCTAGAGCAGATCTACCGCGCCTGCAAGATTAGCCGTGGCGAGCCGTATCACAAGTAGGTCGGCAATACGAAACAATAGCGTGGGACAATGACTTTCGTTTTGAGGAACGCATCTGAGAGGACTGTGTGATATGAAGATCGGATTTGTCGGTTTTGGCAATATGGCGAGCGCTATGGCTGATGGCTGGATCGCTGCCGGTGTAGCTGCGAGCGACATGTGCGCCTGTGCGGGTCGCTACGACGCACTGGTTGAGCGCTGTGAGGCGCGCGGGATGGCCGCTTGCCACGATGCCGCTGAGGTTGTCGCCGCATCCGATATCGTGGTCGCTGCGGTCAAGCCGTACATGATTGAGAAGGTATTCGCCCCGCTCAAGGATGCTCTTGCCAAAAAGGTCGTTCTGTCGGTTGCCTGGACCTGGGACAGTGCCAAGTGGGAGCAGGTCCTGCCGGGCGTCGCGCATATCTCGACGGTGCCCAACACGCCGGTTTCGGTGGGCGAGGGTGTCATCGCCTGCGAAAAGTCCTCTACGCTCAACGGCGAGCAGCGTGCTGTTGTGCTCGACCTGCTCGGTAAGCTTGGCGCTGTCGTCGAGCTCGATACGAGCCTGCTGTTTGTGGGCGGCACGGTGGGTGGTTGCGCTCCGGCATTCGTCGCCATGGCGATCGAGGCCCTGGGCGATGCGGCGGTCAAGCACGGTATCCCGCGTGCCGATGCCTATCGCATTGTGAGCCAGATGGTGCTGGGTACGGCAAAGCTGCAGCTTGCAACTGGCCAGCATCCTGCGGCGATGAAGGATGCCGTGTGCTCGCCCGGCGGTGCCACCATCAAGGGCGTCGTTGCGCTCGAGGACGCCGGCATGCGCAGCGCCCTAGTCAAGGCAATCGACGCAACCCTCCAGTAAAACCTGCTATTTAGGGACAGGTTTATTTTGGCAGGTTTTTCCTGCTGTTTTGTCCTTTTAGCGAAAAGCGCCCCGCAACTGGCTCAATTCCAGTTGCGGGGCGCTTGCGTTTGCCCAGATAAAACCGACCAAAATAAACCTGTCCCTTTTTTGGCAGGTTAGTCCCAGAAGCTGTCTTCTTCGTCCTCGGACTTGGGGCCGCGGTCGACATACATCTTATGGGTGCGCTTCTCCATCACAAAGGCAAGAATCGCAAACAGCAGGATGCCGCCGGCGAAAAGGATGGCAAAACCGGTGCGGGTGCCAAACAAAAAGGAAAAAACTGCGTCCATTGGGTGCCTTCTTGCGTAGTTGAGTTGGGTCGTAAACGCTCATAAGTATATACTTGCCCATACATGTACAAGGTTGCAACCTAAATGGAATGTATATCGCCGGAGGATCTAATGCTTGATATCAAGTTTGTTCGCGAGAACCCCGATGCCATCGATGTCGCCATGGCTAACCGCCAGACGTCTTGGGATCGCGAGAAGTTCTTTGAGCTCGACGACGAGCGTCGTGCCGTCATCACCGAGGTCGAGGAACTTCAAGCCACGCGCAACGCCGAGTCCAAGAAGATCGGCACCCTGATGAAGGAGGGCAAGAAGGACGAGGCCGAGGCCGCCAAGGAGGCCGTGCGCGCCGTCAACGAGAAGATTGACGGTCTGGCCGAGCGCCGCACCGCCCTCGAGCAGGAGCAGTACGACTTCATGGCTCACCTGCCCAACATTCCGTGCGATGCCACCCCGTACGGTAAGGATGAGGACGAGAACATCGAGCGTCGCCGCTGGGGCACCCCGCGCGAGTTCGACTTCGACTTTAAGCCGCACTGGGACCTGGGCACCGATCTGGACATCCTCGACTTCGAGCGCGGCAACAAGCTCTCCGGCAGCCGCTTCACCGTTCTCGGTGGCGCCGGCGCCCGCCTGGAGCGCGCCCTTATCAACTTCTTCCTGGACACGCACACGAGCCGTGGCTTCAAGGAGTGGTGGCCGCCTATCGTCGTCAAGCGTCAGACCATGTTCGGTACGGGCCAGCTGCCCAAGTTTGAGGACGACGCTTATCACGTCTCGGGCGACAACTTCCTGATCCCCACCGCCGAGGTCGTGCTCACCAACCTGCACGCCGGCGAGGTTCTCGACGCCGACACCCTGCCGCGCCGCTACACCGCCTTCACCCCCTGCTTCCGCGAGGAGGCCGGTTCCGCCGGTCGTGACACCCGCGGCATCATCCGTCAGCACGAGTTCGACAAGGTCGAGATGGTCAAGTTTGCCAAGCCGGAGGAGTCCGACGAGGAGCTCGAGAGCATGACCGCCGAGGCCGAGTACCTGCTGCAGCAGCTGGGTCTTCCGTATCGCGTGATTAGCCTGTGCACCGGCGACCTGGGCTTCTCTGCCCGTCAGACCTACGACGTCGAGGTCTGGCTGCCGAGCTACAACGCCTACAAGGAGATCAGCTCCTGCTCCAACTGCGGCGACTTCCAGGCTCGCCGCGCCAACATCAAGTATCGCGACCCCGAGAACTTCAAGGGTTCGCGCTACCTGCACACCCTTAACGGTTCCGGCCTGCCGGCTGGCCGCACCATGGCTGCCATTCTGGAGAACTACCAGAACGCCGACGGCACCATCACGATCCCCGAGGTCCTGCGTCCCTACATGGGCGGCCTCGAGAAGAT
>CAKUGX010000065.1 GCA_934654765.1 uncultured Collinsella sp.
GCAGTGCCTTGAGCGACTCGGGATGATCGTGGAGATGACGCAACGTCACGATGAGCTCTCGTGCGGTGGTGACATGCATGCTGGCGCCCATGCCGGTGAGCATGGTGGTGTTGGCCTTTTCCTGGCCGTATGATTTGCCCAGCAGGATCATCGGCAGATGTGCGCATAGGCACTCGGTGACCGTGAGTCCGCCCGATTTGAGAATTGCCAGGTCGCAGCCGTGCATGAGGGCCGCCATGTCGTCGACATAGTCCAGCACCGTGACATTTTCGAGCTTCATGGCATCGAAGAGCGTTTTGAGGCGGGTGGCATATTCGGTGTCTTTGCCCGGCAAAAAGACAAAGTGCATGTCTTCGAAGCTGCGTAGGAAGGGGAGGGTGCGGTCCATCTCCGCGCGAAAGCGAACGTACGGTTGAGGCAAGCTGGCACCGGCCATTACCAGCACGACGGTCTTGTCAGTGGGGAGGTTGAACTTAGCTAGCTCTTCCTCGCGATCGTAATCCGTGTCGAATCCGGCGCGAATAGGAATGCCGGTAATGCGAATCTTTGTCTCGAGCACCTTGCGCGGACGCAGCGTTTCGGCCATAAATTCGTTGGCAACACAGAATAAATCGGTGTCCATGTGGGGCCACCATCCCTCGACTTCGTAGTCGGTCGGTACGCAGATGACCGGATAATCGATACCCGTAATTACGCGGGCGCCCACGGCAACATTGGCTGCTGTGATGTGCGTTGCAACCACGGCTATGGGCCTGCGGCTACGAATATATTCGTTGAAGGCGGGGAACATAATTCGCGACCATGCCGTTCCGCCACCCCAGAGAAGATGTCCCGTAAGCGTATATCGCCAGGTCAGGTCGTAAATGGGGCGCGTGGCTCCCGTAAAAGAAGCCGCGGTCTTATTACCGTCGAATTTAATACGTCCAAAATCAAGGATATCGAGCACTTCAATCTCAATATCCTCGGGGATGCCATTGGTGCCGCGGATGAGGTCGAATGCGTGCGCAATCGCATTTGCGGCGGCCTTGTGGCCCGAGCCAACGGAGGCGTGCACGATGGTCACGAGAGGTTTTTGCTGAGCCAGGAGCGTGGTTTGCTCCGATTGGGGAGTGCTGTACGTGAGCAGGGGAGCGTCGTCACTCGTCTGCGCCTGGTCCATCGATAACTCCCCTTCAGCTTTGTAATACGGATTTATCATTGTAGTGCATGAGTGTCACGTTCACGTAAATTTGGGTATGAGCGCAAAGAACGACAACGTTTCGACGAAAGGACGCTTCATGACTACCGATAAGCCGATCGATGTTGCGATTATCGGTGGCGGCCCCGCGGGCTATGCTGCCGCCATTTATGCTGCGCGTGCCAACCTGACGACGACCGTGATTGAGCAGGGCATGTCGGGAGGGCAGATCGCCACAACCAATGAGGTCGAGAACTATCCGGGTATCTCGCTCCTGAGTGGCGCCGAACTCGGCGAGCGTTTTCAGCAGCATGCAGAGGGCCTGGGAGCACAGGTTGCATGGAGCATGGTTACGGGTATCGATTACGATGCCGATGCAGCGTTGTTTACGGTGCATCACGATATGGGCGATACGCTGGCCCCGAGCGTTATCGCTTGCATGGGTGCCACGCCGCGTCCGGCAGGTTTCGCAGGCGAGGATACGTATCGCGGTCGTGGCGTTTCATATTGCGCAACATGTGACGGCATGTTTTTCCGCGGCAAGCAGGTTTTTGTAATCGGTGGTGGCAATTCGGCATGCGAAGAGGCTCTGTTCCTGTCCGACATTGCCAACAGTGTGACCATCGTGCTGCGCCGCGACCAGTTCCGTGCGCCCGATGGTGTTGTTCAGAAAGTACTCGCAAAGGACAATATTACAGTTAGGTACCAAACTAGTATTGTGGAGCTATCGGGCGAAGCCATGCCAACGACGATTACCTTTAAGGACAATGCATCCGGCGAGACTCATACCGAGTCATTTGAGCCCGGCTCGTTTGGCATCTTTGTTTTTACCGGAACGCAGCCCCATACCGAGCTTGTTGAGCATCTAGTCGATCTGGCGCCTGATGGCGGCATTCTGACTGATGAATCCATGGCGACCCGCACGCCAGGTCTATTTGCCGCTGGCGATATCCGTTCCAAACGTTTACGCCAGGTTGTGACCGCTGTTTCGGACGGAGCCATAGCGGCAACGAGCGCATACGCGTTTCTCCGTGGATAAGTACGATAATATATCTTATGTAAGGTTGCTATCTTTAAACAAAGTGGTTGGACGATGCATCAATGTGTTGTCCAACCACTTTTACTTGCCGGCTATGTGGTATGTAAAACTAGATAACCTAGAATACAATATAGAAAATGAACGGAGGACCTTTATGAACCACGTTAAACACGTTATTCCGATGTCCGATTCGTCGGTCAGCATTAAGCCTGAGGATATTCAGCCCACTGTGCTGCCCGATGCATTTATTCAGTCCGAAATCGTGCGCAAACTCAATACGTTGAGTCTGCCGCGCTATGACCAGTTGCCCAATGTGACGCTCTACCGCGACCAGGTTATTGAGTATGTTGCGCTGTGGATGGAGCCGCTGTCCATTTGCGTTGAGCACCCTGTCATTACGCCATCGATGATCAATAACTACGTGAAGGTCGGCCTGGTGCCTGCTCCGGTCAAAAAGCAATATGGCCGCGAGCAGATTGCCCGCCTGATCGCTATCTGCCTCTTTAAGCAGGTCTTACCTATTGCTGCGGTGCAGGCACTCTTTAACATTCAGCGTTTGAGCTACGATGCCCCGACGGCCTTCGATTATGTGGTCGATCAGCTCGAGGCATCGATTCGTTCGGCGTTTTCCGTCGAGCAGACGCCGGTTCCCGATACGGCGCATCAGGTAACGCGTGAGTCGCTGCTTGTGCGCAGTGCGGTTTCATCCTTCGTTTCGAAAGCGTACCTGATGAGCTATCTAAAGTTTAATGGGTTTAATAGCTAGCCGACGTATAAAACGGGCGGAACAAAGGGCTATCTGCCACTTTGTCCCGCCCGTATTTTTGCTTGGTTGGACGTTATTGGCCCGAAGCCACGCCCATGCCGTAGCCGATAATGAGCCCATGCATTTCGGCATAGTATGAATCTAGCCCGTTACAGGGCATGATGATAGTCTTGGAGCCTGGCCAGCGCTCCACAATTCGGCTGGCAAGTGCTTGGGCGCCTGCCTCATTCTCGACATGGTCGATAACGACCTCGCCGCCCGTAAAACCTTCGGCTTCCATGGTGTCGATAATCTTGTTGAGCATCTTCTTTTCGCCACGCGTGTGTCCGACGAGTTCGATTTTACCGGCTTCACTCGCCGTGCCCAAAATGCGAATATTGAGCTTGTTGGCAATGACGCCGGCTGCCTTAGGGATACGTCCGGCTTTGGCCAGGTTTTCGTAATTGCACAAGCTGAAGAGGATTTTGCTGTTCTGCTCAAGGCTATCGAAGTATGCGCAAGCATCCTCGAATGAGACATCCGGATTGCTTGCAAGATAGCGGTCGAACAGCAAGAAAATGAGGTCCATTTTGCCGCCAGCTGCGCGCGAATTGACTAGATGAATCTGCCGGTCGGGCTCCTCGGCAAGAACCATATCGCGAGCCGTGGCTGCTGCGTTGTAGCTTCCCGACACGCCCTCAGAGATCGGCATGCAGATGGTCTTGTCTGCCAATTTGAAGAGCTCGGCCCACTCCCCTACGCTGGGACAAGCGCTCGAAGAAGCGTTCGTCTCCGCCTGAACAGCGCAGTTGAGCTCATGCACATCGAGCGAAAGGTCATCGATGAATTCACGCTCCCCCACTCGAATTTTGAGGGGCGCAAATGCAAAGGTGGTATGGGGCGCGGTCGGTTGCCAATCGCGGAGGTTGCAGCTTGAATCGGAGATAAGTGCCCAGCTCATAGAGGGTCCTTTCTAATTGTTCTTCAACAATTATAGCCATCTTGCAAACTGAATGTACGGCTATCTAGTTTTGAATACTAGATAGCCGTACAAGATTAGAGACAAAAGAATGGACCTCGCGACTTAAAGCCTCGAGGTCCACATTCACACGCTGTGTAAGATGACTTAGTAACGCACGAAGATGTAGTTATTGTTCATGCCGGCGGCAACGGAGCTGATGATGACACCCGTGTTGTAGTCGGAAGCATGAATCATCTGACCACCACCGATGTAAATGCCGGTGTGGTACGAGTTGACCACAACGTCACCGGGCTGCGGATCGGACACACGCGTCCAGCCCATAAAGGTACCCGTGGTGCCGAGGCGGCAATAGCGACCCGTGAGGCAATAGCTAACAAAACCAGAGCAGTCGAAGCTGTTCGGGCCAATTCCGCCCCAAGAATAAGCGCAACCAAGCTTGCTGTATGCACGCGAGACAACAGAACCGCCATCGACGGACTGGCTCGGAGCAGAAGGCGTCGGAGCCGGAGCAGGCGTGGAGGGCTGCGGCGTCGGAGCGGGTGTCGGCGTAGGAGCCGGAGTGTTGCCGCCCTGGTTGTTGTTATTGCTGGTCTGACCACCGTTGTTGGTGTTCTCGGTCGTACCGGCAGTCTCGTTGCTCACCGTGGCCTTCTCAGCGGTACTGGCGTTGATGCCGGCCTGCAGCGCGGCGTTGGCCTCGGCCTCGGCAGCAAGCTCGGCCTGCAGCTGTGAATCCAGGGAGTTTACGACGCTCTGGGCTTCAGCCTGCTGAGCGTTAAGCTCGTCGACCTTTTTCTGCGTGGAAGCGACGTTCTTCTCCTGCTCGGCCTGCTTATCGGTGAGCTGCTGCTTAAGCTCCTTTACCTCTTGAATGGTCTGAGCCTGCTTATCGGAAACTTTGCCATAGTAGAACAGACGATTGAGCATATCGCTCAGGTCGTCAACGCCCGTCAGAACCTGAAGCAGGCTCAGACCGCCGGTCTTGTACTCGCCGGCGACATAGGTCGAGAGCTTGGCCTGACCATCGGCGATCTCCTGCTGCTTTTGCGTGATCTCGCCAGCAGTCTGATCGAGCGCCTGCGTCTGCGTGGCGAGCTCATCGTAAATCTGCTGGGTTTGGGTACCGATCTGCTCGAGTTTCGTACGAGCAGCGGCAAGGTCGGATGCGGTATCGGCGTAGGCAGGAGCCGCGAGGCCCAAGCCCAAAACACAAGCGAGGGTTGCCGTAGCAGCGCAGCGTGCCATGTTTTTGTGCGTGTTTGCTGTGCGCATGTAGCTTCCTTTCCAGTAACTAAGGGTAACGGCTAGTCTACCGTCACCAGGCTAAAGAGCTCAACATCGTCGTCAGTCGGCGTGAGCTTCTCGCGCGGGTTGAGAAACGCAAGCTCAAGGATACACCCGTAGCCCACAAGCTTTGCGCCCATATCTCGCACAAGTTTACCTGTTGCCTCGACGGTTCCGCCCGTCGCGACCAAGTCGTCCAGAATCAACACGGTATCTTTAGAGGTAATGGCATCGGCATGGATTTCGATAGAGTCGGTGCCGTATTCGAGCTCGTAGCTCTGGCTCACCGTCTTGCGGGGTAGCTTGCCCGGTTTACGTGCGGGAACAAAGCCGGCACCAAGGGCCACAGCCACCGGTACGCCAACCATAAAGCCGCGAGCCTCGGGACCCACGACCTTGGTGATTCCCATGCCGGCAAAGTGCTCGGCGAGGGCATCGGTCATGGCTTTGAGCGCCTCGGGATTGCCAAAGAGCGGCGTGATGTCTTTGAAGATGACTCCGGGCTCGGGATAGTCGGGGATGTCGACGATTTGAGATTCGAAGTCGTACATTGCATGACCTTTCAATGGGTTGCCGAAATATCAGCAGCGGTTATTTGCCCGCGGTGACGGTGCCGGATTGCGAAGGGGCGACGACCTTGAGCGGCTTTACGAGAGAATCCTCGTTCGAAGCCGGCGCGGTAGTTTCTTCGTTTTTGGCCTTGGTGGACTCGGAGCGAGCAATTTCCTCATCGAGTGCATCAATGTCGGCGTCCTCGACCACGGCGTTGAGCGATTCAAAAACGCGGTTCTTGAGCAGCGCAGTGTGCACACCCTCGGTCAGGTCGTGAAGCTTCTTAAACGCACGCTCGAGCTTGGCGTCGCGCTCGTCATCGGAGGTATCCATGCCGAGCATGCTCACGAGCACCTGCTCAAACATCGAAGACTCGCGGTTTGCCGACGATACGTACTGACGCAGGTTACGCGGCTCAATGTGGAAGCGCGACAGCTCAGAGCAGTAGCGGATGATTGGAAAATCGCGACCATCGACGAGCTCGCGATTCTGCGGACTCTTGATGATACGAATGAGGTCGTTCTCGGCGAGCGAGCGGATAAACGAGATCTCGACGCCCAGCATATCGGGAATAGTCTCGATGGGATGCAACTTTTGTTTGGTCTCCTTGGGCTCCGTCTTGAGCGGAACATCGGACAGCAAGCCCACCTCGTAGGCGAGCGTTGACAGGTCCGTGGCGTTTTCCAAGCGCTGCTTAATCACGTTGAGCGGCATGTAGCGGGTCTTCTGCAAGTGCAGAATGACCTCCAGGCGATCAACGTCCTCCTTAGAGTACTGACGGTATCCCTTAGGCGTACGATGAGGGGTAATGAGCCCCTCATCTTCTAGAAATCTAATTTTTGAGTTCGAAAGATCGGGGTATGCGCCTCGAAGAAGGTTGACGACTTGGCCGATACTCAGATAGTTGCGTTCGGCCATGCCCTACTCACCGGTTTCGATGCGCTCCGGCGTGCTCTCGTGGTAGATGAGCGTAAACGTACCGATCTGGACGGAAGAACCATCGTGCAGCGGGGCCGCGTTGACAATGGCGCCGTCGACCCAGGTGCCATTGAGCGAGCCCAGGTCCTCGATACGGGCGCCCAGACCCTCGCGAATAATGCGCGCGTGGCTACGCGAAACGGTCATGTCATTGAGGAAGATGCCGTTCGCAGGATCGCGGCCGATGGTGGTCACGTCGTCCTCGAGCTCAAAGGCGGCACCAGTCTGCGGACCCTTGACGATGGACAGAACGGGTGCGGTGATGCGCACGTTGGCCATGAGGTCGGGAACGGTGACGTCGCTTGAAGGCACGCGGAATACGCAGGTAGCGTCAGCAGCCTTATCATTCTGAGGCATATTGTTAACCATGTTGTCCATGACAACCCCTAACTTATCGCGGACGTGCCGCAAATAATGAACCGTACGTAATCATACCCCAACGAATCAGTCTTCGATTTCAGGGTTCAGAAAGTCGATGTCCTCGTCCTCGGGATGCGCGAGAGCCTGTTTAATGGCCACTCCGCCCTTAATGGAATAGATGACAGCCGTGAGCATGGAGAAGATCACGCCGCCGTACACAAAGAAGATGCCGAGGGGCACCGAGCTTCCGTTGAGGCCCGGGAAGGCCGTAAGGGTTGAAGGTAAAAGATGCAGGCCGTCAATAACGGGGAACCCGAGCAGCATGAGCGAGAAGCCGGTCATGAGCAGTGCAGTGGCAATCTTTCCGGGAAAGACGACATCGATGGGGCGACGGTGATAATGACGCACGATAAGCGTGCCGATGCCCAGATAGATGTCGCGGCCAATAATGAGCACGCAGACCCAGATGGGCAGCTCTCCGCGGACCACCAGCCCAAGTACGCCGGTGAACAGCAGCGCACGGTCGCAGATGGGATCCATGACCTTGCCGAGCCACGAGACCGTCTTGGTCATGCGGGCGATCTGACCGTCCATCCAGTCGGTAGAGGCGGCAACGGCGTAGATAACGATGGCGATGACGCGGTTGTTATCCGTCACAAACAGGTACAGAAATACCAGGGTGAGGATCAGGCGCGTAAAGGTGATGAAATTGGAGATCGTAAAGATCTTATTCGACGGGTAATCGGAAGTGCCGATAAGCTCCTTTTTGATCTTCTTTTTGATGCCCACAGGACTCCCCCGCTGGTTAACGACAAAACTTTCGCTACTATACCCGTTCCGGCGATGTCTATCCAGCGCAAGCATAGAGAGTCCAGACATGAGGAAGGCGCTTTTGGGCGGCGGTGGATTTCACATTCGTGTACATCAGCCTCCAAACATGCCGAAAAATGTCGGTTTTGGAGGGTGATGTACACGTTTTGATTCGGTGATTACATCGATCGGGAAAGTTGTTGCCTTAAGCAAATTAATCATGATGTGCGGGTCGAGAAGGGTTGGCGCCAAAAGAACCCAACGGCCGTTACGGCTTCGTTAGAAACGCGCCCCACCATGGATGGTGAACCCGAAAGGTAAGGCGCGCGGGCACGGTGACTCGGCCCGCGCTCCCGGAAGAGAAAGGATAAACCCATGGGTTACATGCTCGAGACGCGCGGGCTCACCAAGCGCTTCGGCCGCGGCGACCAGGCGCAGGACGCCGTGGCCGATGTGAGCCTTCATATCCGCGAGGGCGAGGTGTACGGGCTGCTCGGTCCCAACGGCGCCGGCAAGTCGACAACGCTCAAGATGATCTGCGGGATGCTGCGGCCGACGGCCGGGGAGATCCTCTTTGCCGGGCACGCCTGGTGCCGCGAGGACCTCTACGCAATCGGCAGCCTCATCGAGGAGGCGCCGCTCTACCCCAACCTCACCGCGCGCGAGAACCTGCGCGTGCGCACCACGCTGCTGGGCCTTCCCGAGAGCCGCATAGATGAGGTGCTCGCCGCCGTGGACCTCGCTGACACCGGGAAGAAGCGCGCCGGGCGCTTCTCGATGGGCATGCGGCAGCGCCTGGGGCTCGCGCTGGCGCTGATCGCCCGGCCACGCCTGCTCGTGCTCGACGAGCCCACCAACGGCCTCGACCCCATCGGCATCGAGGAGCTGCGCGACCAGATCCGCGGCTTCGCGGCGGCGGGCACGACGGTGATCGTCTCGAGCCACATCCTCTCCGAGGTGCAGCAGATGGCGGACACCATCGGCATCATCTGCGGGGGGCGCCTCGCCTACGAGGATGCGCTTCGGCCCGGGCAGGACCTCGAGGAACTCTTCATGAGCTTCTGCCGGGAAGGGCGACGAGCGCGCGGGGAGGTGGCGGCATGACGGGCGAGAAAGGCGGCCTGCTCGCGGGCCTGCGCGCCGAGGCCCTGAAGTCGCGCCACGCGGCACCGGTTCGCCTGGCCGTGCTCATGGCGCTGCCGATGCCGCTGCTCGGCGCGATGCCCTACCGGGGCGTGCAGATCTTTAGCGCGTGGAACTACTGGTACGCGCTCTTCCTGCCCGTGTGTCTCTCGCTCGTGGTGGCGTGCGTCGCGCAGGCTGATGCTCGCACGCGGATGCGGGGGCTTCTGGGCCTGGGCTTCCCGCTCGGGCGCGCCTGGTGGGCCAAGGCGCTCTGGTGCCTCGCGCTCTGCACGCTCTCGAACCTCGTGGTCTTCGGCATCTACCTCGCGGGATCGGCGTTCTCCTCGCAGGGCCTCACGGCCGCGGGCACGCTCACGATGCTCCTCTGCGCGCTCGTCAACACGGTGACCGCGGCGTGGATGATCCCCGCAGGGCTCTTCCTCACGGCGCGGCTCGGCATGCTCGCGGGCATCTTCTGCCCGCTCGCCGCGCAACTCTTAGGTGGGTTCGCCTGGTCGTTGGTGCCGCTGCCGCAGCTCTTTCCGCCGTCGGCGAGCATGGTCATCCCCACGAGCTTCATCCCCGTGCTGCCGAGCGGCGAGCCGCTCGCGGCGGACATGGCGCTCGGCGGGGCGCTCGCGTCGGACGGCATGCTCACGCTGGCGGGCCTTGCGGTCTGCGCGCTCGCGTTCGCCGCGCTCACGGCGGCGGGCGCGGCCTGGTTCGCGCGCTCCGAGGAGAGGTGATGGCCATGACACGACTCTCCGACCCGATGCCGCGCATGACTCTCTCGCGGGCCCTGCTCTCCGAGGCCCTGCGCCTGGCGCGCTCCCCGCTCACGGCGGTGCATCTCGTCTGCGGCCTGGCAGCCGGTCTTGCCTGCGGCGAGTACTTCTCCGTAACCCGATGGGACCCGGCGCTGGGCACGGACGCCTACGTCCAGTTTCTCGGCGCTCTCATGCCACTCATGTCCGCCATCGTCTGCGGGCTCGCCATGGACGAGGAGCGCTCCGCCGGCCGCCTCGCCAACCTCACGGCGGTCCCCTCGCGCGGGCGCGCCGTCGCGGCGAAGCTGCTCGCCCTTGCGGCGCTCGGCGCGGGCGCGCTGGCCGTGGCGCTCGGCGTGTTCGGGGCCGTGCTCGCCGTCGCCGGGCGCCTGCCGCTCGGGCCCGCCCCGCTCGCGGCCGCCTGGGCGGGCATCGTGCTGGGCAGCCTGCCCCTCTACGCGCTGGGGCTCGGCGCGGCCCTGCGCCTCG
>CAKUGX010000066.1 GCA_934654765.1 uncultured Collinsella sp.
CCGGTTCTCAAGGTGCACGCCTGGCGGCTGATCCGGTCCGACCGGGCCGCGCGGCAAGGAGATATATTGCCAGACCGCGAAGCTCTGTGGGACGTCAATTCCACTCTTCACAAGTCCTACACAACATATCGCTTTCTATAGCTAATAGAAAGACTGGTGCGGATCTTCCGCACGTATCAGATGATGACCCTTTGGTTCAGGAATATATAGAGATCGGTCACCTGTATGTGTCTATCTACCCGCACTTTTAGCAATGTAAACCGCGCTTCAGATAAAAAGAGGGAGCGCCGCGTACAACGCGACACTCCCCTAGCGATTCAAGAGAATCAATTAGGCCTCGAGAGCCTTCTTGGCGATGGTAGCCAGCTCGTTGAAGGACTCGATGTCCTCGTAAGCCATCTGAGCCAGGACCTTGCGGTCGAGCTCGATGCCGGCAACCTTCAAGCCGTGCATGAACTGAGAGTAAGAAATGTCATTCAGGCGAGCGGCAGCGTTGATACGGGTGATCCAGAGAGAGCGGATCTCGCGCTTCTTGTTGCGGCGATCACGATACTGATACTGCAGGGAGTGCTGGACCTGCTCTTTAGCATGCTTGTAAGTACGCGAAGCGGCACCGTAGTAACCCTTCGCACGGTGCATAACGGTACGGCGCTTCTTCTTGGCGGCAACAGCGCGCTTAATACGTGCCATGTTCTATCAACTCCTAGACGGTAAAACAAAAAACGGGAACGCGAACTTAGGCGAGACGCGACTTGATGACCTTGCGGTCGGCAGCGGCGATCTCGGTCTCCTGACGGAAGCCACGCTTACGCTTGGTGGACTTCTTGCTCAGGATGTGGCTCTTGAAAGCCTTGGCGCGCATAAGCTTGCCGGTACCAGTCTTGCGGAAACGCTTCTTGGTGCCGCTGTGGGACTTCATCTTAGGCATGAAATACTCCTTAATCGGTTACAGAACACTAGTTACTTGCTATCGCTTGCCGCTTTATCCTCATCGAAGGCGCCCTTAATCGGGGCGAGCAGCATAAGCATGTTACGGCCTTCCATCTTAGGCTTGGACTCGACCGTAGCGTAAGGCTTGAGATCCTCGGCGAGACGCTCGAGAACGTTAAGGCCCTGCTCCGGGTGAGCCATCTCACGGCCGCGGAACATGATGGTGATCTTAACGCGTGCGCCCTTCTTGAGGAAGCGCAGAACGTGACCCTTCTTGGTCTCGTAGTCGCCAACGTCGATCTTGGGTCGGAACTTCATTTCCTTGACCTCGACTTTGGACTGGTTCTTACGAGCAGCCTTGGCCTTCATGGCCTGCTGGTACTTGAACTTACCGTAGTCCATGACCTTGCAGACCGGCGGCTCCGCGTTGGGAGCGATCTCGACCAGGTCGAGACCCTGATCGTCGGCGACGCGCTGGGCATCGCGGATGGCGAACAGGCCGAGCTGAGAGCCATCGACGCCAATCAAACGACACGAAGATGCAGTGATCTCGTCGTTGATGCGGGTGTCATCAGACTTAGCTATTTTCCCTACCTCCATTCATAAAAAAATAACCCGGCGCTTCTCAGCAACCAGGTCGTACACATAGACTTCCTCGATTTGAGGAAGGGAATCTAAGTTGTATGACCAGTCAGCTGCTCATTGGCGCCAAAAGGTGGGAACCCTCAGGTTCCTCTTTAGGGCATTGCGGGAACAACGCCTTGCGAATAATAACACGTACAGCACGTTATCACATTACGTACACGAAAAAGGGGCCTTGACCCCCTTGAACACTCGCTTGTATGAATGGTGCCCGAGGCGAGACTCGAACTCGCACGTTGTTGCCAACGGTGGATTTTGAGTCCACTGCGTCTGCCAATTCCGCCACTCGGGCACGCAATGCGTGAGTTAGTTTATCACAGCTTTCTACCGATTAGTCCGAAAATGGAACTTCGAGCATTTCGATGAGTTCGACCGTGCGGAGCATCTCGCGCCGACGGCATCCGCGACCGTCGACTGAAGCCTCCCCCACCTGGTTATCGTAGGGGTCCTCGCGCATACCATCGAAGGCAGGCTCAAACTCGGCCTGGAACCGATTGTTTGCCACCATGCGCCACGGATCGAGGTTGCCAAAGTAGTGGCGGCGACGCCACTCCTCTCCCATCCTGCGCGCCGAGGAGCCGAACGAGACATCGGCGTTAAGCCAGCCGGTCTGCGGTGTATAGAACTCCGCCCAGTCATGCGGCCCCACCGAATCGGGTGCAACATACAGGCCACTCTGCCATCGAGCGGACACACCGGCAATACGGCACATGGTGATAAACGTGAGCGCCATAACACCGCAATCGCCGCGGAGCGAATGCGCGCAGTCATCGGCAATAGATCCCAAAAGCAAGTACGGCGGCTGATAGCGATAGTCGATATGCTGCGTCAGGTAATCATAGATAGCACGGGCGCGATCGAGCGGATCCTCGAGCCCGTCAATGACACGGGCTGTCAGCTGCTGTAGATACGGCGTGAATGCAATGTGCGGACGGTCCTCGGAAATATCCTCGGGCAGAGGCGCGTCCATACGCGGGTGAACCGGAAGTGTGCCACCGTAGACATCACAATAAGCAGCATCGATGTGATAGCGATAGGTCACCGAAAAAAAGTGCTCACTCGAAGAAGACCACGAGGCGGTACGCGCCGAAGCTTTCGCGGGGGCAACAGCACCCTCCGGCGTCATATCGAGAACCTCGATATGAGACTGTTGACGACAGGCAGCGGCAACGGGTAGCCACGCGCGAACAGTCTCTCCATCTAGAGCACCGGGGACAGACACGGACGCTTTAAGCGTAATGACGCGAGCCAATCCGTTTTGTGACTCCATCTCCTTGAGCATCTCGTTGCGCAGTGCTATTCCGTCCGTAGAATCGGGCCGCATGCCGGGAACCTCTTTGGGATATACGCGAAGCGAATCGAGGAAGTTGTCGAGAACGAACAGTTCGCCATCGATAAAGC
Source organism: uncultured Collinsella sp. (assembly GCA_934654765.1). Taxonomy (GTDB): domain Bacteria; phylum Actinomycetota; class Coriobacteriia; order Coriobacteriales; family Coriobacteriaceae; genus Collinsella. The sequence goes on from CAKUGX010000066.1 coordinate 2,974, forward strand.
GCCAGTCAATACGCTTACGATTAATCAGGTCATCAAACTGCTCTTCGGTAAACTCTGGCCACTCCTCGCGAATCATCGCAATAGCTTGGTCGCGCGACACCGAAAAATGAAGCGGCGTCTCGAGCATGCGATACCGCTCGGCACGAACACAAGCAGCCAGCGAAGGCTCGGGGTTCTGCTCCAAAAGGCGATCGCAGGCAGCAACAGCCTGCGTCAAATACCCGGCATCCTTAAGACGAAGAATCTCGGGCGGCAGTCCAACATCGAGATGACGAAAGTCATCACAGCAAACATCAACAGAGCAACCAACTGGACCCTCGTCAATAACCTTCCCATCCGAAGGCAGTACATTAATAACAGCCATACCAAAACTCCAAGTCACTAGAACGCTTGAAGCCCATTGTAGCGAGATAAAAAGAAAGCCCCAACAAGGGAGCCATCAACACCGCTGAACGGTAGTCAAATAAATAATTCAGCCTCGTAACCCTGCGGCGTTAAACGAAGGAAGCCCCGTCCCCCGGAGCTGTTTTCTTGGCGCGACTTCTGGCAAAGCCAGGTGAGCGCAAAGGAAACAGTGTAGGGGGACGGGGCTTCCGGCGGGAAGTTTAGCGACGCTTACGCCTTGTTGACGGAGCCAAACTCCTCCATGAGCTCCTTGGTGCGGGCAACGATGTTGTCGCGACCAGGCTTGAGGAGCTTGCGGGGGTCAAAGCCCTTGCCCTGCTGATCCTTGCCAGCCTCGATGTACTCGCGGACGCCCTTGGCGAAGACGAGCTGCAGGTCGGTGTTGACGTTGATCTTGGAGATGCCCAGGGAGATGGCCTTCTTGATCTGATCCTCGGGGATGCCGGTGCCACCGTGCAGGACGAGGGGCAGGTCGCCGGTCTGGGCCTTGATCTCGCCCAGGCGCTCGAAGGAAAGGCCAGCCCAGTCGGCAGGGTACACGCCGTGGATGTTGCCGATACCGCATGCGAGGAAGTCGACGCCCAGGTCAGCAATCTGCTTGCACTCAGCAGGATCAGCGAGCTCGCCGCTGGAGGTCACGCCGTCCTCGGTGCCGCCGATGCCGCCGACCTCGGCCTCGATGGACATGCCCTTGGAGTGGGCAAGCTCAACGAGCTCCTTGGTGCGGTCGAGGTTAAGCTGGAAGGTCTCCTCGTGAGAGCCGTCATACATGATGGACGTAAAGCCGGCCTCGATGCACTTGAAGCAGTCCTCGTAAGAACCGTGATCAAGGTGAAGGGCGACGGGAACGGTAACGCCCGTGGCCTCGACGGCAGCCTTGACCATGTCGGCGCAGACCTTGAAACCGCCCATCCACTTAGCGGCACCAGCGGTGCACTGAAGGATCAGCGGAGACTTGGCCTCCTCGGCGGCCTGGAGAATAGCCAGGGTCCACTCGAGGTTGTTGGTGTTGAAGGCACCGAGACCGTACTTGCCGGCCTCGGCCTTCTTGAGCATGTCTGCTGCGTTGACGAGCATAAAAGAAACCTCCTGTAAGGTTGCTCCGATAACGCCTGAGATTTTACCACGACATACCCGCGCATAAACGTTCGTTTGTTCACGAATACCATCCGATTGGACATATTTTGACCGTTTGCCCCACAGAATCGACCCACTGGGGAAAATAGCTTGACGATTGAGCGGTCTTCGTGGTTCGAAAGACGGCTTCGAGCCTACATCTGCATAAACGGATTTTGCATAAGTTCGCGCGCCATCGTGGTCGAATCGCCATGGCCGGCTAGGCAAACGGTATCGGGCGGGAGAAGCCGGGCGAGCTTGGAGAGCGAGCGCAGAATTGCCGCCTCGTCTCCTCCAGAAAGATCGGTGCGGCCGTGCCCACCCGGAAACAGGGTGTCGCCCACAAAGGCAATGTTCCCCTGCTCGGTGGCAGCAAACAAGACGATCCCGCCCGGCGTATGCCCTGGCGTCTCGATCACCTGCAGGTAGATATCGCCCACCCCGATAGCATCGCCCTCGGCGAGCAGGCGTGTCGGCTCCCCGGGGTCAGGCGTCTCAATGCCCCACATAGCTCGCTGTTCCTCGATGTTCGCATGCGGCACCGCCACATCCTTAGCACACAGCTCATACTGGCAGCCCTCGCCAACGGTGGTTCGCACGCCTACAACACCACCAACATGATCGGCATGGCCATGAGTGCATACGGCGCCAAACACGCGTACGCCGGGATGCTCGGCTCGAATATGCTCCACCAGGCGTTCGCCTTCCCATGCGGGGTCGATAATCACGCACTCATTGTCCGAAATAACAGCATAGCTATTGGTCTGAATGGGACCGTTTACGAGCGTCTCGATCTCGACCGATCCCTTGGGAGTTAAATCCAAGGACACAGCACTCATGTCCCTCTCCTCTCTATAGAACTCGAGGCATCAAACGATGCCTCGAGTGTAGCGAATATCGATAATGTGACACGTTCGTCGCGACTAAACGCGGCGCTTAAGCTGGGCTCCACCCTCACCGGGCATCAGGCGGCGCGCGTCGTAGACCGAGTCAACGCTGCTGATGGAGGCCAGCAGCGGATCCAGACCACTCGCGTCCGAGATCTCGACCATAAAGCGCAGGGTTGCAATACCCTCGCGGTTGGTCGACGTGGCGGCAGAAAGGATATTGCCGCCCGCATCGCCAATGGCAATGGTGACATCCTTGAGAAGGCCCATGCGGTCCAGGCACTCGACCACGATCTCGACCTGGAAGAGGGTGTCGGCAGCGCCGTCCCACTCCACTTCGATCATGCGCTCGGGATGCTCCATAAGACCCTTGACGTTGGGACAGTTGGCGCGATGCACCGAAACGCCACGACCGCGCGTGATGAAGCCGACGATGTCGTCGCCCGTCACGGGGTTGCAGCAATGAGCCAGACGGACCAGTAGGCCGCTGTTGCTCTCGCCCTTGACGATAATGCCGTTACTGGCGCTCTTGCCGCGCTTTTGCGGCTTGCGGTTGGAGCCGCGAGCAGGCTGCTTCACGACCTCGGCGATAGCCTCGGCCTTGGTGAGCTGTTCCTCGGGCTTGGGGTCCAAGATTTGCTCGACCTTATTGCCCACAGCGCGCGGGGCAACCTTGCCGGCGCCGACGGCGGCAAACAGGTCCTCGAGCTGCTTGAAGTTAAACTGCTCCGCCACGGCGTTGAGCGCACGCGTGGATCGCGGCGTAGAGATGCCATACCCGCGCTTGCGCAGGTCCTTGGCCAGTATATCGCGGCCGGCAGCAGCGTCATCGTCTTTGGTCGCGGCGGCGAAGTAACGGCGAATCTTTGACTTGGCGGAAGGTGTCTTAACGATCTTGAGCCAATCACGCGACGGCTTGGAGCTCTTGTTGGTCAGGATCTCGACACGGTCGCCCGTCTTGATCTCGTGCGTGAGCGGGGCCACCGCACCGTTGATCTTAGCGCCGACGCAGTGGTTGCCGACCTCGGTGTGAACGGCGTAGGCAAAGTCGAGCGGCGTGGAGCCGGCACGAAGCGCCATGACCTCGCCCTTGGGCGTAAAGACGAAAATCTCCTGGTCAAACAAGTCGACCTTCAGCGAGTGCAGGTATTCCTTGGCGTCGGTGATCTCATCAGACGCAGCCCAGTCGAGTGAGTGTTTGAGCCAGTTAATCTGATCGTCCAGACGCTGGGCATCATTGGTCTTAGACGCAGACGATCCGCCCGATTTCTTATACAGCCAGTGGGCGGCAATGCCGTACTCGGCCTGCTCATGCATCTCGTAGGTTCGAATCTGAATCTCGAGCGGACGAGCCGTGGGGCCGATAACCGTCGTGTGGAGCGACTGGTAGTTATTGACCTTGGGCATGGCGATATAGTCTTTAAAGCGACCGGGCATGGGGTGCCATAGCGTGTGCACCGCGCCGAGCGTGGAGTAGCAATCGCGCACCGAATGGGTGATGACGCGCAGCGCCACCAGGTCGTAGATCTCGGAGAACTCCTTGCCCTTGCGCTTCATCTTTTGGTAGATGGACCAATAGTGCTTGGAGCGGCCATTAATCTGGAAGCCCTCCAGGCCAATGCGGTTGAGCTCGTCGGTGAGCGTCTTGATGGTCTCGGCCAGATAGCGCTCGCGAACCTCGCGCGACTCAGCCACCATGCGCGCGATGCGCTGGTAGGCATCGGGCTCCAGGTAGAAGAAGGACAGGTCCTCGAGCTCCCATTTAATGGAGCTCATGCCCAGACGGTCGGCCAGGGGCGCATACACGTCCATGGTCTCGCGAGCCTTAAACAGGCGACGGTCCTCACGCAGGGCTGCAAGGGTGCGCATGTTGTGCAGACGGTCGGCAAGTTTGACGATGATAACGCGAATGTCCTTGGACATGGCGAGGAACATCTTGCGCAGCGTAAGCGCCTGCTTCTCGTCCATGCTATCGACTTCGATGTTGGTGAGCTTGGTCACGCCATCGACGAGCTCGGCCACCGTATCGCCAAACAGGCCGGAAACATCGGCAAGCGAGGTCTCGGTATCCTCGACGGTATCGTGCAGCAGCGCGGCGCACACCACATCGCAATCCATCTTGAGGTCGGCCAAAATGATGGCCACCTCGACGGGATGGTTGATGTACATCTCACCCGAGCGGCGCTTTTGGTTGCAGTGCTTCTCGGCGGCAAAGCAATAGGCCTGCTCCACCTTAGAGAAGTCGTCCTCATTCATATATTTGAGGCACAGGCGCTCCAGCTTGTCGTAGCTGTCCGCCATAATCTCGGGCGGCAGCTCATCGGCATGCTTATAGTGCTCCATCTCCGAGAACGGCTGGAGGGTGGAATCATGGGCGGTACGGGCTGCGGCATCCATCGAGGTCCCCTTCCCCTAGGCCCGCGGTACGATCGGGCGGTTAACTTTGGCTAGCATATCAGAAGCGCACGAATCGAGCGCCCAGCTCCGGAAAGCCGAGAACTCCATACGCGAGCGCAAGCCCTCCAAATAGCGAATTGACCTGCTCAATTGCACGCGGCCGGGGTTTTCGGCCATCGCGATGCGACGGGTGTCGTCAAACCCCGAAACGCGACAGAAACCAAGCTCTTCGAAGATTCCCAGACCGCTTGCCACCGAGCGCTCGTCAACCGGCGTGCGCGCGTCGATTGCAAGGCACATCTGCGCGATGTCGATATCGCTCGCGCTAAACGAGTCGTCTCCGGTCTTGCCGCGGTTGGAGCGCCACATAGTCTGCAGCGCTCGATAGAGCGTGACGAGCTCGTCGCGCTCGGGCGCGTAGCAGTCGAGCAGGCGCTCGTTAATGCGAGCGTCACGCGACGAATAGAGCAGGTGAATCACGGCGGGCTGTCCGTCACGACCGGCACGCCCGCTCATCTGGTTGAACTCAATGGCGCCAAACGGCATGTGGTACAGCACGACATGGCGGATATCGGGCAGGTTGACACCCTCGCCAAAGGCGGAGGTCGAAACGATGCAGCTGAGGCTTCCGTCTCGGAATGCTTCCTCCACGCGGCGGCGATCAGAGCGCGCAAGCCCCGCGTTATAGAACGCGATATGGGTTGCGCAATCGGGCACACGCTTGCGCAACGTCTTGGCGAGCGCCACGGACTGGTCGCGCGAATTGACGTAAATGACGGTCTTCTCCCCCGTCGCCACGATCGACACCAAACGGTTCTCGCGGCTCGCAAGGTCGCGGTCGTCCTCGAGCTGCAGGTTCTCGCGCACCGTCTCGTCGACCACCGTGCGAGTAATCGGCAGCATGCGGGCAAGCTCGGCCACGACCGGAGCCGTCGCGGTGGCCGTCGCAGCCATAACAACCGGGTCGCCCAGGTCTTTGAGGATATCGGGCATGTCGAGATAGGCGCTGCGGTCGCCGCCCTTGGCAAGGCCGGCGTGGTGCGCCTCATCGATAACGACAAAGCCGATGCGGCCCGAACGCGCGAAGCGGTCACGGTGGATAGATAGGAACTCGGGCGTCGTGAGCACGATACCGGTGCGGCCCGAAGCTAGGCCGGCGAACACGTCATCGCGTGCGGCCTCCACGGTCTCGCCGGTCAGCACGCCAACGCCAATGCCAAGCGCTGCCATCGTCGACGAGAGGTGATAGGCCTGGTCGGCAACAAGCGCGCGCAGCGGATAGACAAAGATGCTCGCACGCCCGCGAAGGACCGCCTCGCGCGCGGCATGCACATGGAAGATGAGCGACTTGCCGCGCCCCGTTCCCATAACGGCCAGAACACTTTGGTGGTCGGCCAAGGCATCGAGCGCCTCAGCCTGCGCGCGGTGCGGCTGGTTCGATCCGATAAAGCTATGGATAAGCGAGCGCGTGAGCTCGGTATAGGAAAGCTGGGCGAGCGTCTCGCGCTTACGCGACTCCAGGCGCAGGCCGGAATCCGCCGGCTGCACGCCACGACGAAGCTCGCATGCCGGATCGTCGATGCTGGGCAGCGTGGTATCGCGGACCAGAACATCCTTGATCATGAGCTTGGGCTTCACACGCCCCTGCCAATGCTCGGCAACGGCCTCGAACACCAAGTCAACAGCGCTATCGCAGTTGATGAGCTTATCGATTTGCGGCACGCGGAACATAATGGCCGGCACACTCGCGGCGCCATCGGTCGCCACAAAGCGCATGTGCTCGCCGGTTTTGCCCACCACGGCGCGGTCGCACATCGTCACGCCCTCGGCAGCCAGCAGCGGCACCTTGTTGCCCTGGCCAAACGGCTCAAGGCGGGAGATCTGCTCGATGGTCTCGATATTCAGCTCGGAAAGGTCGACGGTGGCGGCGACCTCGTCGGTATCTTCAAAGTCCTCGGCGGGAAGCTCGGACAGCACGGCGGAAAGGCGGCGGCGGAACTCGTCGAGCTTGGATGCCTCGATGGTCACACCCACCGCACCGGCATGTCCGCCGCGACGAATCAGCAGGTCGGAACAGCGCTCGACGGCGTCAAACAGGTTAACTTTGCCCACCGAGCGACCAGAGCCGCGCGCGATACCGTCCTCGATCGAGAACAGCAGCGCCGGCACGTGATAGCGGTTGGTCAGGCGGCTTGCCACGATGCCCTTGACGCCCTCGTGCCAGCCCTCGCCGCCCACGACGATCGCACGTCCGCCGTCATAGGTCTCCTCGACCTTTGCCATGGCATCGCGTGTGAGTTCCGCCTCGATCTCGCGGCGTTGACGGTTGATCTCCTCGAGCTCGGCCGCCAACGCGCTTGCCTCGATGGGATCGCGGGCAAGCAGCAGGTCGAGC
>CAKUGX010000067.1 GCA_934654765.1 uncultured Collinsella sp.
GGGGGTTTAGCTCAGCTGGGAGAGCGCGGGCTTTGCAAGCCTGAGGTCAGGGGTTCGATCCCCCTAACCTCCACCATGATGGACCTGTAGCTCAGTTGGTTAGAGCGTCCGGCTGATAACCGGGAGGTCACAAGTTCGAATCTTGTCAGGTCCACCATCAAAACTGTGAAGAGCCCTGGGGCGTTGCCTCGGGGCTTTTTTCTTACCTACTGAAAGTAGTCAAAAAAGCCCCGTCCCAAATTAACTACTTTGATTTTGTGTGCTGGGCGAAAGATTGGGTAGTATAGCTATTCAATGCGGCGGGCTGCCGCGTGTTAACCGCTACGTACCGGAGGTGTTCCATGGTTCGTGTCGACATAGAGACCATCGTCATGGCCGCCGGTCCCGTGCCATCGCTTATCGTGCTTCGTGAGCGCAGCAGCAAATCGGACTCGCCCGCGCCGCTGCGTTCCCTTTCCATTCAGACTGGTTCGTTTGAAGCTGCTGCCATCAGCCGCGGCATCGATAGCGGCCGCGCCGAGCGCCCGATTACCCATGACCTGCTGCTCGATACCGTTGACGCCCTGGGCGCCAAGCTCGAGCGCATCGAGATCGTTCGCGCCGAGCCGCCGGTGTTCTACGCGACGATCGTCGTACTGGCCGATGGCGAGGAGCGCAAGATCGACGCCCGCCCCAGTGACGCCATTGCCCTTGCCGTGCGCAGCAATGCTCCCATGTTTGTGGAGGACGACATCATGAATCGCCTGGGCACTGTTTCCACCCACGCCGAGGATGTCGACGACGAGCAGGAGTTCGAGAAGTTCGACGAGTTCGTCCATACGCTCTCCCCCGATGACTTCTAAATGCGGGGCGGTAGGGTTGCGGAGTGTTCGCTGATGGCCAGCGGTATGTCGGCTGAGGCAGCGGCCATTGCGCGCGAGGCCCAGATGCGCTCGGAGGCATCCGAGGCGGCACGCATTGCCTATGTGACGCAGGCCCGCACGCTTCGCGAGCGCCGCGGTTCCTATATCAAGATGGTTGTCGTCTCCGCCCTTGTCGCGGCAATCTGCTCGCGCCTTCGTGGTACAGTTGGTGCGCTTGGGTTTTCGATTTCAACAGGCTTGGTAATCTGGGGTGTGGTCGATGCAGTAATGCTGACCAACCAGATCAAGGTACTCGACAAGCGCGCGATGGATATGATGCGCGCCCGCGACGCTGCCGCCAAGATCGCTGCCGAGGCACAAGAACTGTAACGACGCCAGACTCGATGGGAAGGTCTAAAGATGGCACAGGATATGCAGGACGCCGGTAACGTCTCCGCCGAGCTCGACGCCATGGTGTGTGACCTGATTGGTGCGTTCTTGGACGACCTTGCCGCCGGCGAGAATCCGGGCGTAGTTGTGGCGATCGAGGACGCTGCTTCCAACCGATATCTGGCGGCGCTCGACGAGGACGGCGAAGAGGCATGCCTCGAGGCGGCCACCAACTTTATCTCCGAGCACAAGATGGGTCTTAAGGACGAGGGCCTGGGCCGCATCGCCCGCTATGCCATCGGCTACACCGGTTGTGTCGAAATTGACGGCGGCTATCACGACGCCCTGCTCGTGAGCTTCTTCGAAACCACGCTCGAGAGCGGTTTTTCGGCATATGTGCTGTATGAGGGCATGGGCGCCGGCGATGGTTTTATGTGGAGCGACCCTGAACCTGCAGGTGAGGAAACCCCTCTCATCTAAAATCGCTAAAATAAACGAGTTTTCGGTAAAAGGCTCAATATTCCCGCTGAGCGTTGTGTCGCTGGGCGGGTCGCATACGCGTGCCGTTTGTATATGGATAGAAGATAGGGGAACTACATGCGCGTAGACAATCTGAGGAACATCGCCATCATCGCCCACGTCGACCACGGCAAGACGACGATGGTCGACAAACTCCTGCGTGCCACGGACGCCTTCCGTGCCAACCAGCAGGTCGAGGACCGCGTCCTGGACTCTAACGACCAGGAGCGCGAGCGCGGCATCACGATTCTCGCCAAGAACATCTCTATCGAGTACAAGGACGTCAAGATCAACATCGTCGACACCCCGGGCCACGCCGACTTTGGCGGCGAGGTCGAGCGCGTGCTGCGCATGGCCGACGGCGCCCTGCTGCTGGTCGACGCCTTTGAGGGCCCCATGCCCCAGACCCGCTTTGTGCTGCGTCACGCTATCGACACCGGTCTCAAGATCATGATCGTCATCAACAAGATCGACCGTCCGGGCGCCAACCCCGAGAAGGCATACAACGACTGCCTCGACCTCATGGCCGACCTGGGTGCTACCGACGACCAGCTTGAGTTCGCCATGGAGCACGTCGTCTACGCCAGCGCCATGAACGGCTTTGCTCGCCTCGATCCCGAGGACGGCAACATGGACATGTACCCGCTGCTCGACATGATCATCGACGACATGCCCGCGCCCGAGGTTGACGAGAACGCCCCGCTGGCCATGCAGTGCGTGACCATCGACCACTCCAACTTTGTCGGCCGCATCGGCATCGGCCGCGTGTACTCCGGCACCATTCACCAGGGCGACCAGATCCTGGTTGTGAAGAACGACGGCTCCAGCGCCACCGCTACCGTCAAGCAGCTCTTCACCTTCGACTACCTGGGCCGCACCGAGTGCCAGGAGGTCGGCGCCGGCGACATTGCCGCCGTCGTGGGCATCGACCGCACCGATATCGGCGATGTCTACACCGACCCCGAGAACCCCGTCGAGCTCGAGCCCATCGAGATCGACCCGCCGACCCTGTCCATCGTCTTTGAGGCTTCGACCTCCCCGCTCGTCGGCCGCGACGGCGATATCGTGGGTGCCCGTCAGCTCAAAGAGCGCCTGTTCAACGAGGCCGAGAACAACGTGACCATGAAGATCGAGGAGCTCGAGGACAAGAGCGGCGTCGAGGTCTCGGGCCGCGGCATTCTGCACCTGTCCGTCCTGATGGAGTCCATGCGCCGCGAGGGCTTTGAGTTCCAGGTCGGCCGTCCCCGCGTTCTGTTTAAGAAGGACGAGAACGGCAACAAGATGGAGCCCGTCGAGCAGGCCGTCGTCGAGTGCCCGGACGAGTACTCGGGTAAGGTCGTCGAGGTCTTCGGTACCTCCGGTGGCATCATGACGAGCATGGACACCTCGGGCATCGTGACCCACCTTGAGTTCAAGATCCCGACGCGCGGCATCATGGGTCTTAAGAACCGCATCATGAACGTCACCCACGGCGAGGGCGTGTTCTACCACACCTTCCTGGAGTACGGCCCCTACGCCGGCGAGATCGGCAACCGTCAGAACGGCGCCATGATCTCCATGACCACCGAGAAGGCCGTTGCCTACGCTCTGGGTACGCTGCAGGAGCGCGGCCAGCTGTTTGTTGAGCCGGGCACCGAGTGCTACGAGGGCATGATCGTGGGCGAGCGCAGCAAGGCCGGCGACATGGTCGTCAACATCGCTCGTACCAAGAACCTGGGTAACCAGCGTTCCTCGACCTCCGATATCTCTGTCCAGCTGGTGCCGCCCCGCACCTTCTCGCTGGAGGAGGCGCTGGAGTACATCGCCGACGACGAGCTGGTCGAGATCACTCCCAAGAACATTCGCCTGCGCAAGCGTCTGCTCAACGCCACCGACCGCAAGAAGGCCGCCGTCCGCGCCGGCCAGGTCAACAAATAAGCGCTGAGGTTTATAACCGCCAATAAGAAAGGGCGTCGACCGCGATGGTCGGCGCCCTTTTTGGTGCAATGGGTCGGGTTCGTTCGCACCACAACTGAAATGGTTGTCCCCTCGGCGGCTTTCCAATCAAAGTTAAGTTGTTTAAACATATGCATGAATCATTGAAATGCGACCGTTTTGATACAAAACTGTTAACAGGTAAATATCAACTGGTATTAAATTAAAAGACCTCTTTACCTGCGGTTTACATGACTGGTATCTATATTGTATTTTATGCATTGTGGCATAGACGAACCGTCTTAGAAGTTGCTCCCCAATGGGTTCTTGCAATGCGCTAGGTAGGTTCTCGTTGATGTTGGGGTTTGTGTTCGATCCGACGATTCGCCGTATTCCACACTGTGTTGTAGGAATTAGGGGACAACTATGGACGCACACCGCTCACGGTCGCTGGGTATGGCGGCCCTGATTTTCATTTTAATTAGCCTTACCGCCGCCGTTTTTCACGGCGCAGCCCCTGTGCGCGCCGAGGATGCGACAACGCCGACGCCGATTGTGATTGATGATCAGACGGCGAACGTTACGGTTGGGCTGTATACCGATAAGGACCGCGAACATCCTCTTGGCAAAGAAGACTCGCCCTCGATTACGACGGCCGATACAATTTACGGTTTTATGGAAGCTCGTTTCCATAAGAATTCTGGGCCTACGACCGAAAGGCTTGAGGCGATTTATACCTTCCCTAACTCGATTGCCGTGAAGGACAACACAGGTGGTGTCTTAAGGGCGGACGATACCGAGAACGCACAAAGGATGGGAGCTTGGTACATAAAGGATAACAAGGTTGTTTTTGATTACGATGCCAACTATCTCAGCGGTCATCCCTCTTCGCTCTATGTGCGGGTCTATTTTGAGTTTGTGCTCAAAGACAAAGATGTCGATGACGGCACGAGAGTCGAACTGAAATTTCCGGGCGTTGGCGAAGCTGTGCCGATCGAGGTTCAAGATGGTGCAGTTAAGGGAAACAAATCGGGTGCCTTTGTACAAGATAGCAGTACTGGAATTGCCAAGATAACTTGGACTATTAATCTGAGTGTTGAGGCGCACGCAACTGACGTAAAGCTGGTTGATACGCTTGGCGACTACCTGGAATTTGACCAAGGCAGTTTTAAACTCGATGACAAACCGCTTGAGTCTGCCGTGAGTTTCGACGGGCAAAAAGCAACGTTGTCGCTAGGTAACCTTTCTCAGGGCGACCATACCGTTACGTACGAAACGACAGTTAGTAAGAACTTGCCTCTTTCTAATGGCACGCCTATGCAAGGTAAGAATAGTGTGCAAGCAACCTGGGGAAAAGCAAATCCCCAACAATCTCTTACGATTAAAGGGGCGTCGGAACCGTTTCAATACGACATGATTCAAAAAGAGGCTGGCTCCGGAACATCGTCTGTTATCACTTGGAAGGTTGTGCTCAACAAGGGATCTCTTAAGGCTGATATGTCTGGCTACACCTTTACTGACAAGCTCGATGGCAAGCAGGATTATATTGGCAGCTACACGGTCTACAAGGGAGAGACCGCCGATGAAAATCAAAAGATTGATGAGGGAACCCTGAACGAGTCGGGGAAATCATTTAGCTATACGTTTAATCCAGAAGAGGGCGATCGGTATGCGACCTATTGCATCGTCTATCAAACCAAACTGAAAGAAGAGAACTCCTACGAAAAGGTAAGCAACACGGCAAGCGTGAAAAAGGAAGGTTCAGATCAGCCTTTTGGGGATAGCACCGCATACTACATCCGTCCTTGGACGGGCAAAACCATTAGCAAAACACTGCTTAATAAGGATGAGGCGGAGCGGACCGGAAAAGCAACTTGGCAATTATGCGTAGAGCTCCGTGATTACGTGAATGCTAAAAATCCTGAATTTGTTCTTGTTAAAGACACCATGTTGTCGGCCTGGAAACAAACTATGGGCCCGGATGCCACTAACGGCCCCTCGCATGTAGTTACCATTGGGGATACCAAACTGGTTCAAGGTGTCGATTGGGTGTTTACGGCCGGTGAAACTCCGTCGCAGAGTAGCGACAAACATAACTGCAATATCAAAATAACCATTACGGATAAAGTCAAAAAAGCACTTGATAAGTCCCCCGAAGTCATTATTACGTATAAAACGGTGACCGACGCACTTCCTGGTTGGTACTCTAACTTTGCCTCTGTCGAGGGATTTAGCGGCTTTTCTGATTTCGTTTTTTACTATGTTGAAGACGAAACGGAGCCTTCGGTTGAGAAGAGTGTACAAACAAACAAAGACGGCTCACAAGCGCGATGGGATGAGACGTTCGACTGGAATACCGTAGATGGCTCGAATGATAAGGGCGCATGGATTGTCGACTGGACGGTCTATGTCAATCGAGCTAAAACGTCGGCCGGTCAGTATTATGGCGCGGGCAAGCTTAATAGCAATGTTGTCGTTGTCAAAGATGAACTTCCTGAGGGAATGGGCTATTTTCCCGGCACGGCTAAATATTCTTTGTATTCAAATCCCTACGGTACGGCGGTGAGCGGATGGGAGCATGAGAGGGAGAAAACCGAGGTTTCGGATGTCTTACTGACGCCTGCCGTCGATCGCCAGACGGTTACGTTTTCGATTCCAACGGAAAAGCTAGGCAACAACACGGGATATGCAAAGCTGACGTATTCAACTGCCGTCAAAAGGTCGGTGGTCGATACGTCAGAGAATCTCGGTAAGCTCACGAACTCGGCGAGTGCGAGCTCGGGTAATAAAGAATTTAAGGCGGGCTCTGATACCGTACGGATCAAGAACAATGTATTGTCAAAGACCGGTGCGTCGGTAAGTAATAGCAAACGAATTCACTACACCATTTTTGTTAATGAATCGGCGCTAGATCTAAAGGCCGGCACCGGCTACATCGATCTATTTGATGTGATGGACTCCAAATGCACATTTGTGCCTTCGTCGCTTAGCGTGTCTGAGAGCGATAACGGCAATTGGCGTGCGCTGGCCAAAGAAGAATACGGAACTGCCCTTGACTCGGTTGGTGAGGGTGCTGAAAAGCGGCAACGATTGACGTTGAGACTTCCCGATGAGAAATACCTGAAAGTCGAATATGAGGTTCTGTCCGGTGAGGCTGGTAAAGTTTCCCTTTCCAATGAGGCTCGGCTCGAAGGTGTTGCAGACGGTTATGTAAAACACGAGCGTGACTATGACATAGATGCCGGCGCATCCGGAGGCGGAGCGGGGTACGGCATTGTGGTCCACAAAGTGGATGAAAAGGACGTTGCCGCGCCGTTGGCTGGGGCTACGTTCACACTCCATGAGATTGACATGGTCAAGGCACTGAGCGGTGCCGGTGTTGAGGGTGCGAAGACGTTTTTTTCCGCCGAAACGACTGGCTCTGACGGGAGCGTGACTTTTGGAACAAGTTCGAACGCCATGGCTTCCTGCAAGCTTTACTGCCTTGAGGAGACGGAGGCGCCTGCCGGATATCATGTCGCCCAACCAATATGGATTCTGCTCAAAGGCACCGAGAGCGACGAGCAATACGAGCAAGCCATGAATACGGCGAAATCTCTGCTTGGTGCCAATACGAAGATAACGTCAGATGCGGAGATCTGGGTGTACGACGCGCCCCTTGAAGGTAAAGCGACGATAAAGGCAAAGAAAGTGCTTGAAGGCGGAACCTTCAAGGAGGGCCAGTTCTCGTTCGAGCTCAAGGACGGTAGCGGCAAGGTCCTCCAGACGGTGGCAAACAACGCTGACAGAAACGTCACCTTTGAGGTTGAGTACACCAAGGCCGGCACCTATGCTTACACCATCTCCGAGGTCGAGCCTGAGGGTGCTGTCGGCCATGTTAAAGACCACATCACCTATGACACGGTCGCGCACAACGTCACGGTTGAGGTAACTAATGGCACGGACCAGCTCGACACCGCCGTCACGTATGACAATGGCTCCCAGGATCCGCCGACCTTTACCAACAAGTACTCGACCACGCTTCCTGAGGCGGGCGGGGCTGGCTTGACTATGACGTATCTGGCTGGCGCTTCGATGTTGTGCTTTGCCGCGACGTGGATGCATGCTCGCCGTCATCGCGATATGGATCGAGGTGAGCGTCGTGAGTAGGCTTAGCCGCCGCTTGTTGGCTGCCGCAACGATAATCATGGTCGCTATTCTGTCTTTCGCGATTGCTCCTGGAACGGCACGTGCTGCCGACACTGGAGCCATTACGGTGGACGGTACAGTTGCGACTCGGTATGACGCGTATCAGCTCTTTTCGGCGACCGTTATTGACGGCGCCGATGCCGACCAAAAGGTCGCAACTGACGTAACGTGGGCGAATGACGCCGTTCGCCAGGTCGTTCTCCCCGTGCTTCATGATGCGGGGCTCGACAGCTCGGCCTCGACGGCGCAAGAGGCTGCCGAATGGATGAATGCTAGCGGGCGCATGACGACTGCGCTAGCGGCAAAGCTTGCCCGTGCGATTTGCAATGCCGGTGCACCTTCCGTGACCCTTAACGCGGGCACGGCGGCCGAGCTGCCCTGCGGTTACTGGCTCATCGTCGCCGACGACGACGCCATCGCCCAGGGCGAGGCCGGCACCGCGTCGATCATGGCGCTGGTCGGCGGCAGCCCTGTCACCGTCAAGCCCAAGGCCTCGACGCCCAAGGTGGCCAAGCACGTGCTGGAGGACAGCACCGCCGCATGGCAGAAGGCCGCTGACGCCACGGTCGCCGACGACCTGTACTGGCGCCTCTCTGCCACGGTCCCGGCGGGCCTCACGGCCTACGACACCTATTCGGTGCGGTTCGTCGACACCATGAGCGCGGGGCTCGACCCCTCCAAGGTGGCCGCGAGCATGCGCGTGTACGCGACGGCGGGCGCCGAGGGCGACTTCGACGCCGTCACATGTGAGGACGGTAACGCCAACTCGACGCCGGCTAAAGGGTGGACAGACATAACTTCACAGTGCAAGGTCTCGGTCGAGGGCAATGCCTTCACCGTACGCACCGGCGACCTGATCGCCGCGCTCGGCGGGGCAGGCGCCTTTACCGCGGGCGCCCGCGTGGTTGCTGTCTACAATGCGCCGTTGGGGGCCAACTGCAATCGAGGCGCTACCAAGGGCAACCCCAACGAGGTCTACCTGCGTTACCCGCGCTCTCCCCTCGCCGACCAGTCCGGCGATGCCGGATTCACCCGCACGCCGAGCGATGACGCGTGCGCCTACACCTGGGGACTCAGTCTGATCAAGCGCTCAAGCTCGGACGATAAACCGCTCGCGGGCGCCAAGCTGCGCATCATCGATGACCGCGGCCGCACACTGTCGGCCGACGGCGCATGGTCGACGGATGCCGGTGCGTGCATTGTGACCGACAAGGACGGTCGCGTGGAGCTGAACGGTGTGGACACAGGCGTCTATACCGTCGAGGAAGTTACGGCACCCAAGGGCTACGCCGCCTTCGAGGGCAAACGAACGGTGACGGTTACGGCCGAGGGTCTGGACGTTAAACAGGTAGCAGCCGCGAAGCCCAAAGTGACCGTGTCGGCCGAAAGCCCTCTGCGGGTTGATACCGCCGATGCCGGGACGGGTTCGATTGAACTGTCGGTGCTCAACACCCCAAGCAAAGAAGCAAGTCGAGGCTTTATGCCCTCGACGGGAGATAGAACGTTGGTACTGGTGGCGGCTTTGGCTGCCATCGGAGTGGCGGCTATTGTCGCCGCGCTCGTCATCAAGCGGGGAGGAGGTCGCCGTGATAAATAATTGTCCCCCCCCCTTGCTCAGTGGCGTACTGCCTCCGTAGCGAGTGACGCGCAGGTCTATCGACCTGATGATCATTGGTTTTGACAAAGTTACTAGAGAACCCTCCAAGAAAGAGGACCAAACATGAAGACAACCAAGAACATCGCCCGCCTGGCAATAACCGCTGGCCTCACGGCAGCGCTGAGCTTCGGCGGCGTGATGGCGCCGGTCACGATGGCGTTTGCTGATGGTACGCCTGTGGCTACGACGAATGGCAATGTGACGATCAAAGATGGCGACTACGCGGGTACGACCTTTAAGGGTATCAAGATTTTCTCCGCTACGGTTACGCAGGATCAGACAGGCGCCGATGTTTGGGACTCTACCGATGAGAAGACGCTGTCCGATATTAAGTGGGCATCGGGTAATGTGAAGGATGCCGTCATGAGCGTGTTTGACGGTGACGGTTATGTCAACAAGCCGGAGAATGACGACGCTCAGGCATGGGCAGAGTTCATTAAGGAACAAGCTGGTTCCGATAACGTTGGCGTGGGTGCCAAAGTTAATGCAGACAACAAGCTAAACGTGATTGCGGAGAAACTCATAAACACCAAGGGTCTTGAGTGGACGGACCTTGCCAACCAGCAAACAAAGAATTTGGGAGCCGGCTATTGGCTTTTCGTGACCAATCAGCCCGGTT
>CAKUGX010000068.1 GCA_934654765.1 uncultured Collinsella sp.
GCCCACGGCAGCGTCAAAGAACTTAGCTATGCTGCCGCCCGCCTTGGCAAAGCCCGAGTCCACCGTGCGCGTGGTGGGCTTCATGCCCTGGCCCTGTACCTGTGCCGTGTAGCTCGAAAACACCAGGTTGTTCTCGTGGAGCGCGGGCGTGTCGGCCACAAAGGTGCCACGTCCGCGCTCGGTGCGCACCAGGCCCTCGTCAACTAACACCTTAAGCGCGTGGCGCACGGTGCTGCGCGACAGCCCCGATTCGTCCATGAGCTCCATCTCGGACGGCAGCTTGTCTCCGCGTGCGTAGGTGCCGGCGGCGATGCGGTCACGCAGCGTACCCGCCAGACGCTCGTATTGGGCCAGTTTCCTCTTGACCGAAATGCTCATACGGCTAACCTGTATCCTACTTTTATACCTAATCAATCAAGCATGTATCTTATATATCCATAAAATTGCTGGTAATGAGCCGGTGAAGGGCACGTGCTTTTTCCTTTCACCAAGATTGAGTTGAGCAATATAGCGCATGTGGATATTAGTCAACTCG
Source organism: uncultured Collinsella sp. (assembly GCA_934654765.1). Classification (GTDB taxonomy): domain Bacteria; phylum Actinomycetota; class Coriobacteriia; order Coriobacteriales; family Coriobacteriaceae; genus Collinsella. The sequence goes on from CAKUGX010000068.1 coordinate 536, forward strand.
TAATTAGTTTAGTTCTATAAGTTTTACTAATTAGCCACCTATTGACCGTTCGCCTCTAAAAATCTACCGTTTGTCCGGGTTAATTGGATAATTAGTGTATACAACATATAAGACGTATATGATGACTTATATCAGACGGGTACAAGATCCGGACTTGTATGCTGTCCTTCGCAACGTAGGATGTTGTGATTAGGAATAGTTGGAAAGGAGACGGTAATGAATCAGCTTTATGCAGCAGTAGCCGTTGGCCTCGTGGGTGTCATTTGCATCATGGACTCACGCATGTTGGGTCGATTGAGCCTTGAACGACCTCTTATTGGCGCGACTATGGTCGGTATCGTATTGGGAGATATTCCTACCGCTTTGGCGGCTGGCGCAACGCTGGAACTGATGAGCATTGGCCTGATTAATGTCGGTGCTGCAATGATTCCCGATATGAATATGGGATCAATTGTTGCTACGGCGTTTTGCATTCTGACGGGCGCTGGCCCAGAGGCTGCATTGACTATTGCGGTTCCCGTAGCTGCCTTTGGCCAGGCAATTGGTCTTGCGGTACGTATGGTGCTCGCGGCGTTTTCCCATAAAACAGACGTTCTCATTGACCAGGGAAAGTTCAAGCAGGCACTTCATCTGCACATTATTTGGGGAAATGTCCTGTATGCGCTGATGTATTTCGTCCCCATTTTCTTGGCGATCTATGTGGGAACTGATTTCGTACAGGCTATTGTGGGCATGATTCCCGATTGGGTGACTAGCGGTCTCGGCCTTGCTGGAAATGTTCTTACGGCGCTCGGTATGGCTCTGCTGCTTAATATTATGCTCACGAAGAAGATGGCCCTGTTCTTCTTCGTTGGATTCTTTGCTGCCGCTTTCCTCAGCATTAACGTGACTGCAGTTGCTATCTTCGCAGTTCTGCTCGCACTTATTCTCTCAGACATTAAGTTTCATGATGGCGGAAGCCAGCTCGCGGCGCAGTCGGCAGATGATTACGATCCGCTTGAGGACGACGACTAGGTATCGAGGAGGTCATTAAAATGGTGGAGCAGACTGTTGGAGCTCAGGCATCCGAAACTACTGAGCTTAAAAGCCTTGAACCGCAAAGCGTTTCTGAGAATAAACGACTTTGGCAATTCTTTTGGCGAACATGGGCGATTCAGGCTTCGTGGAATTACGAGGGCCAAATGAATCTGGGCTTCCTGTATTCAATCGCCCCTACTCTTGATCGAATCTATGCGGATGAATCGGATCCCGAGATTCTGCAGCGAAAGAAAGACGCTTATCATCGCCACACCGCTCTTTATAACATTACGCAGCAGCTTAATAGCTTTGTGCTTGGACTTGCTGCGTCCATGGAGGAAGAGTATGCGCGCGATCCGAAGAACTTTAACCCTGAAGTTATCAACAGCTTAAAGGTTTCGCTCATGGGTCCGCTTTCGGGCATCGGTGATTCATTGCTCGAGGGAACCCTTCGAATTATTTCCTTTGGTCTGGGTGCGTCTCTTGCCGCTCAGGGTTCAATTCTCGGTCCAATTTTGGCTCTTCTGATTTCAGGTATTCCTAAAGCCCTCATTACCTGGTTCGGCGGAAAGTTCGGATATACGCTCGGCGCTGATTATGTCAAGCAGCTACAGGGTGGCGGCATGATGGAGCGTGTCATGTATATGGCGAGCGTAGTCGGTTTGATGACCGTGGGCGCAATGATTGCCACCATGGTTGGGATTACGACTCCTCTGCAATTTCAGGACGGTGCCGTAGTGCTTCAGGATGTCTTGGACGGCATTTTCCCGGCAATGATTCCTCTGGCAATTACCATGCTGTTCTACTGGCTTCTTAAAAAGAAGGCAAGTCTGACAGTTCTCCTTCTCGGTGGCATCGCAGCGAGCCTTATCGCTAGCTTCTTGGGCGTGCTCGCTTAGACCTTGCTTTAAGAGGGATCAGAATAATATGTTTTAATTAGGGGCATCGACCGTGTCGGTGTCCCTAATTTCGTCTAAAGTGATTCCGGATTGATGCCTTGCTGGCACTGTTTATAGAAAGTCGTTTTCAATGGCGTGATGACAAATCAACCTAATACCCATCGCTGCGCTGATCGTCTTCGACTAATGGGCATCCAGGCTTTAGTCAAGAGAACCGGGCTTATAGGACAAAATGTGTGTCCGCATTGGGGGGCATCGGCGCAGGTTGATGTCCCTTTTTCAGCCGTTTAAATTCCGAGTTCGTTTTTAACCATTCGGACAGAATATGTGTCCGGTTGCCTATCGTTCCCGCGGGTCGATGACCTTTTCCGGAACCGTTAAACCCTTTCGGAAGAGGTGCCCATGAAGGCCGTTTACGGGATCGCTCGCCCTTTTTGGAAGGGGTAGATACAGAGATGTGAATATGGGGGGCACATGCGGGCTCCGGGCATGTTTGCCCCTTGTGTCTGCGATTGTTCCTGCGCGGGTGTTTAGAACTGTCCGCAAGCAAATATGGGGTAGATTGGTTTGCGTAAGATCGTCGAGGCATTTGCCTTATTAAAACGTTAGAAGACTGCTGCCAGCGGTCGCTGAAGTGTGGCGTTTGGGTGCGATGAGGTGTCTGAGCGAATTCTTAGCCCTTGCTCCACGGCCTATAGTACATCCCGGTTGCCGTTAAACGGTTCGATACTTGTCTTCGTTGCCATTGGATTGTCAAGCGATGCGGAGGTGAGGGATTCCCATATTGGGTAACGGACTAAGGCATGGGAGGCTTTTGGGCTGAAGCGAGTGCGCTGGTCGTTGCGGAACGCGATTGACTAATCTTTGTGGGCCTTGCGTTGCAGCGGCTGGGGTGTGCTCGAGGTGATGGAGGAGTGCGGATGGTGGTTGAAATCGGGAAGACGGTCGTATTTCTATCCAAAGCCGGCAAATAGGGTTAAGTCTGCATGAACTATCAGCCGTATTCCAGGCGCTTGGATGCCGGATTGACTTGCTTCGAATCGGGCGTTGCTCCAACTATTTCGGTAACAAACCTGCTCTGGCTAGTCTCCATCTGTTACGTTAACTCCCCCCTTGCATGCTTCTTTGAGGTCTGCTAGAACGGCAACGTCTTTTCAAAGAAAATGGGCATCAGCTGACGCTGATGCCCATTTTCAAAGCTGCTTGTCATCAAATTATCGTGAGCCAGCCGCCCCTATGCCCTCAATGCTGCGGTAGGCCTCTAAATAGGCAGACATCGAGCGCGCGTCTGCTGCCATTGGATTCGTGAGTGTTTCTGAATCCGTGCATTCAACGCTTAGAACTCCTGTGTAGCCGTTGCGCTCAAAGGTCATAATATCTTCCGCGATATTTCGATTGCCATCACCGAGTGCGAGATGAAGCGAACGTTCTCCTGTGTCAACATAATGCGAATGAATCAAATTGGCGCCAAATGCGTCGAAATATCCCTGTATGGTATCTCCGGCGCTGACCATTGCACCGATATCGAGACATACCTTAAGGGCCGTTTCATCAACCATCTCAAGTAACAACTCGAGGTCCTTAACAGTATTGGCAATTCGCGATTCCGGTGCCCGAAGTGCTTCAATGGCAAGATTTATGCCTTGCGACTCTGCATAGTGCGCAACTTTCTTGAGCATAGATGCACTTCGCTCTCGTGCTTGCTCTACCGGTTCATCGTAGTATGCCCAACCGCTGGTAACTAATACCTGGCTTGCTCCAAGCGTTTTTGCGACATCGATCGCACGGGTAAAGTATGCAAGGGTGCGATTTTGAATTGACTCATCCTTTGCGGCCATATTGTGCGGCTTGGGGTTGCATTGTTCGGGGCAGATGCCGTGAACACGTACACCGAATTTATCCATTAATGCTAAAACGCGTTCCGTTGGATCGTTTTGCTGGTAATCCATAAAAAAATGCTGCGGGGATGTCCACAGCTCAACGCACGGATAACCCAGCTTGGATGCGTTTTCAAAAAAAACGTCCAAGTCATAAAACATGTAATGATGGTTCATGGTGGCAAGTTCGATACGTCGTCCGGTCATCAGTTCTCCTTTCAGATAAAATGGTATGAAACGTCACAGACGTTATATATAATTATAGCCAAGGAGGTGCCACATGCCAGTTTGCTTGTCTGTTCGCCGTGAACGGTAGCAAATAGCCGGCAAACGGAAAGAAATATATTATCTGGACATACACGTATATAACGTCTATGATGTAGACAACCGATAGGAGGTAATGATGAATCAGATAATTCTTGCATCGCATGGTGGGCTTGCCGCTGGAGCCCGCGATACACTTGAAATGATTATCGGAGATGTATCACGTGTCCATGTCATTTCATTGAAAAGAGATGATAAGGACCAAATTGACGAGCGCACAATTGCCTTAATCGATTCCTTTGATGCATCCGATAAGGTTTACATTTTGACGGATATGATGGGCAGCAGCGTAAATAACTCAATGGTATCTGTCTTGTCAAAGAGGGCTTCAGTAAGTGTGATCGCCGGGATGAACTTCCCTCTGATTCTCGAGATAGCATTGTCGAGCGATCCGCTTCCGCAATCGCGGCTTGATGAAATAATTGCTCAGAGCAGGGCGGGTATTCAGGATGTAGCTGCCCTTTTGACTCAGAAGGTACAGGAAGATGAGGAGGACGACCTATGATTAAGCTTGTTCGTTTGGATTACCGCTTGGTTCATGGACAGGTTCTGGCAGCATGGGTAAATCAAATCAGCGCACAACGAATTATTGTCGTTGACGACGCTGCGGCCAATGACGAGATGAGGTCTGCTGCATTAAAGTTGGCAAAACCTGCGGGGATCAGGCTCAATATCTTTACAACGGAAAAAACCATTGCAAAGATGCCTAAGATTCTTGAGCTAAAAGAAAACATCATGATGGTATTCGGTACAACTAGGGCCTTAGTTGATGTTTGCAGTGCGACTGGTGCAATTACTGAAGTGCAGTACGGCGCGACCTTTAACAAAGAAGGTTCGAAGCAGATTGACCAAAGCGTTTTCCTGGACGATTCGGAAATCAACGATACGCGCGAGCTGCTTGGGATGGGGGTTAAGCTCTACAGCCAGCAGACTCCGTCATTCCCGAAGGATCCAATTACGTCTGTCTAGTGGTTGCTGAGTAGCGCAACACCCGACGCGAATGATGTATTAATTCGTGACCGCCATCGTGGGCGGCATCGCCCTCTCCGCGGCCGGCATCCTGGCCTAGTCGCGACCAAGCGTCTAACCGCTTTCCCCCGGGGGCCTGCCTGGCATCCCATACCCCAGGCAGGCTTCCATTCCCAAATGTGTCAAAGGGACAGTCCCTTTGACACATCCTCAACGGGCCGGCGACTCGGTCCAAATTACGGTAACCCTGCGTGCGTCCGGCAATGTGGCGCCGCAAAAAATCGAAAGGAATGTGTCAGATGTACGAGATCGACCTTAACCTCCCTAAGCAGATCGTCGCTGACGTCCTGTCCAACCACGAGATCCACAGCGTCGCTTTCGTCGGCTGCGGTGCTTCCATGTCCGACCTGTACCCCGCCAAGTACTTCCTGGCCAACAACACGGACAAGCTGAACGTTCAGATCTTCACCGCTAACGAGTTCAACTACGACACGCCTTCCTGGGTCAACGAGCACACCTTCGTGATCACCTGCTCCCTCGGTGGCTCCACGCCCGAGACCGTCGAGGCCAACAAGACCGCCAAGAAGCACAACTGCCCGGTCGTCTCCCTCACCAACAAGGCTGGCTCCGCTCTGACCGTCGACGCCGACCACGTCATCGTTCACGGCTTCCACGCCAACTACGCTGCCAAGTGCGAGAAGCCCGGCTACGCCATCGCTCTTGCTCTCGAGATTCTTCAGCAGACCGAGGGCTATGACCACTACGAGGACATGATCACCGGCCTCACCAACGTCTTTGAGCTCTGCGAGAACGCTGCTCAGTCCTGCAAGAAGCTCGCCAAGAAGTTCGCCGAGGACTTCAAGGACGACAAGATGATCTACTTCATGGCTTCCGGTGCCTCCGAGAAGATGGCTTATTCTAATGCCGCCTTCCTGTTCACCGAGATGCAGTGGATCGACGCCGCCGCCTACAACACCGGCGAGTACTTCCACGGCCCGTTCGAGGTTTCCACCGAGGGTAAGCCCTACGTCTTCTTCATGTCCGATGGCGCTACCCGTCCGATGGACGCCCGCGCCCTCACCTTCCTTAAGCGCATGGGTGCCAAGGTCGCTCTGATCGATTCCAAGGACTACGGCCTGGCCGACGCCGTGCCGGCGAGCGTCGTCACCTACTTCAACCCGCTGCTGCACCTCGCCGTTATGCGCGAGTACGGCAACCAGATCGCCGAGGCCCGTCAGCACCCGCTGACCATGCGTCGCTACATGTGGAAGCTTTCCTACTAATCACAAGTAAGTAGACCTTACGGGTTGATTGAGAGGGGATGGGGTTTGCGCTCCGTCCCCTTTTTGCTTTGGGGAGGGCGTGCCTGTCGCGCCGTAAAACCACAGATAAAACCTACCAAAATATTTTTGGCAGGCGGGAGGAGATGCGTATGATCAAGGCAGTGCTGTTTGACATGGACGGTGTGCTAGCCGATACCGAGTGGTTCTACAACCGTCGTCGCGTGGCGTATATGGAAGAGCATGGCATTACGTACGATAGAATTCCAGATCTTTCGGGGTCTAATGAACCGGCAATCTGGGAAGCTCTAGTTCCTGGCAATCTCACGTTACGCGAGGAATTGCTCACGGAATATAAAAAAAGATATTGCCCCGCTCATCCCGTTCCGTATGCCGAGCTACTCAACGAGCAGACGGAGCCGGTGATGCGTGAGCTGCACAAGCGCGGCGTGAAGTGTGCCATCGCGAGCTCGTCCTATCGTGAGCTGATTGACGAGCTGGTGGATATCGCCGGTATCGCCGACGTGCTGGACTACACCATCAGCGGTCACGAGTGCAGTGCGTTTAAGCCCGACCCCGAGATCTACCTGCGTGCCATGGAGGCGCTGGGGGTTGAGCCTTCCGAGTGCCTGGTTATCGAGGACTCGCCTTTGGGCATCGAGGCCGGCAAGCGCTCTGGCGCCCGCGTCCTGGCGCTGCGCCCGCACGAGGGCATCAACCTGGACCAGTCCGCTGCCGACACCATCATCGACAACCTCACCGACATCCTATCTGCTATCTAGCCATCTGGCCACAAACCACCACAAAGGGGACAGGCACCTTTGTGGTGGTTTTTTCTTACTCCTGCTACAATCGCCGGCATGCCCCACAACTACATCTGCCTTCGAAGGGAGCCTACGTGGCGAACGCCATCGACCAGCTCACGGACCGCGTGCTCGTGCTCGGCCGCCTCACCATCGTCCGCCGCGCCATTACCGCCGTGGCGGTCACAATTTCCGCCGTTCTCCAGACATTTCTGATCCAGGCGTTCATTCGGCCCGCCGACTTGCTTCCGAGCGGCCTTACCGGCGTCGCGGTCCTGCTCGATCGCGTTACCTCGCTCGGCGGCGTTCACATCGACATCTCGCTCGGTATGCTCGCGCTCAACATCCCCGTGGCGCTCCTATGCTGGAGCGGCATTAGCAAGCGCTTCGTCATCTTCTCGATGATGCAGGTCGTGCTCTCGTCGCTGTTCCTCAACATATTTCACTTCGCACCATTTTTGGGCGACAAGATCATGCTCATCATTTTTGGCGGCGTGGTCTCGGGTCTGGGCGCTGCCATCGCGCTTAAGTCCGGCGCATCCACCGGCGGTACCGACTTTATCGCGCTGTGGGTTTCCAACCACACCGGTAAGACTATCTGGGGCGTCATCTTTGGCTTTAACTGTTTTATCCTGGCGATCTTTGGTTTTATGTTTGGCTGGGACAACGCGGCGTACTCCATCGTGTTCCAGTTTATTTCGACCAAGACCATCGACAGCTTCTACCGCCGCTACGACCGCGTGACGCTGCAGATCACGACGCGCAAGGCCGACGAGGTCATGACCGCCTACGTCAATCACTTTCAGCATGGTATTAGCAGCGCCGAGGTCATTGGCGGATACAGCCGCGAAAAGATGTACCTGCTGCACACCGTTGTCTCGACCTACGAGAGTCAGGACATCATCAAGCTGGTGTGCGACATTGATCCCGGCGCCGTGATCAATGTGTTCCACACGCTCAACTTTGTGGGCGGCTGGTGGGGCGGTCATGTCGACGAGCCCATGCCCACGGCCGTGCCCGATCCGGATAAACCGGCGCGTATGGCCAGCAGGCAGGCGCGCCTGAACGATCAGGAGAGCTTGCAGCAGGATGACGGCAGGTAGAGTGTTGGCATTTTGCCGGCACGGCGCAATCCTGTCGGCTTGAGCCTCCCGAAAGCCTCGCTGCTTTGGGAGGCCTTCGTTTGCCCAGATAAAACCTACCAAAATGAAGCTGTCGCTTTTTGGTAGGGAGGGTGTATCGTTTTATCATAATGGGGTAACATGAAACTAGACGTTATATACGTATTAGTTATTTCGATGAGAGTGATTAGATATGCCTGCGCCCAAAAATGCACCGCTTTACCAGCAGATTTACGACGAGATCAAGGATGCGATCGAGAAAGGTGTTTATGCGCCCAAGGAGCGTATTCCGTCCGAGCTTGAGCTAGCCGAGCAGTACGAGGTGAGCCGCATTACGGTGCGCCGTGCCATCGAGGAACTGTGCACCGATGGCTACCTGGTTAAGCAGCAGGGCCGCGGCACCTTTGTCTCTACGCCGCATATCAACCGCCAGTTCCATGCTTCGACGCTGCAGACGTTTACCGCGCTGTGTGCCGACAACGGCATGAAGGCCGGCGCGCACGTGATCGATCGCCAGATTGTTCCTGCGCGTCAAAACGAGATGGAGTTCTTTGGCCTGCAGAAGGATACTCTGCTGCTGCATATCAAACGCGTGCGTACGGCCGACGGCGAGCCCATCTTTGAGGAAAACGTCTTTGTGCCGTTTGATACGTACCGTGAGTTGTTAACGGCCGATCTTGAGGACAAGTCGATTTTTGCCGAGGTCGAGCGCGTTGGCGGGACCCCGATTGTCTCGGCTGGCTATCGCACGATCGAGGCCGTTCGCGCGAGCGCCGAGCAGGCGGCCGAGCTGGGCATCGCTCCGCACGATCCGCTGCTCAACCTGCGTGTCGGCTTTACCGGTCCCAATGGCGAACCGGTCCTGATGGGTAAGCAGTACTACGTGGGATCGCGCTACGTTATGGTCATGTAGCTCTAGTTGCGCGGTTTTTCAAACCGCGCAACGGCTCGACGCTGCGCCTTTGGTTCCGCCGTTCTGACGAACGGCGGACCGGTCGACGCTGCAAGCCCGCCAGAGCGGCAATCTGCCTTTCAACTTCGGCGGCATGACCAGAAGGTCAATGC
>CAKUGX010000069.1 GCA_934654765.1 uncultured Collinsella sp.
CGCCCGAGGACGACATCATCGAGGTCAAGCGCGAGCGTCCGCCTCGCCTGGTCTTGGTCGATGCCGCCGACATGGCGCTGCCCGTCGGGTCCATCCGTTTGCTCGACAAACGCGATGTGGCCCGCAAGTCGATGTTCACCACGCATTCGCTTCCCTTGTCGATTCTGATCGAAGAGATTGAGCAATCGTGCGATGATATCGTCTTCGTCGGGATTCAGCCGGGCGACACGGAGTTCTACAACCCCATGTCCCCGGAAGTCTTTGACGCCGTCGACGCCGTGTATGACGCCGTGGCCGCCAACGACTTTTCCCACTTTGTCCGCTTGGGGCAAGAGCAATAGGAGCGCTTGTCCCTGCTGATTAGGAAAGAAGTGATTGACATGGCAGATACCAAGGTGGAGTATCCCGCTCCCGATTGCCTGGCGCCCGCCGCGATCGAGGCAAAGACCGAGGCCGCCGGCGTGACCAAGGCTAACCTGCCGGTCGTGAAGGCCTTTGTCTTGGCGATGTTCGCCGGTGCGTTCATCGCCTTCGGTGGCCTGTTCTTTACCGTGTTCTTGAGCGATAGCACCTTGGGCTGGGGTGCCCAGCGTGTTGTGGGCGGCCTGTGTTTTTGTCTAGGCCTGGTGCTCGTGCTTATTTGCGGCGCCGAGCTCTTTACGGGCAACTCACTTATGGTCTGCGCGCTCAAGAGCAAAAAGATCACGCTGCCCCAGATGCTCAAAGCCTGGCTGGTCGTGTGGGTCGGTAACTTTGTCGGCGCCCTGTTCATCGTCTTTTTGGTGTACATGGCCGGCATCTACAAGCTCAACGGCGAGGCGGTCGCCAATTCCATGGTGAGCGTGGCCGCCGGCAAGGTGACGATCGACTGGGTGACGATTTTCTTCCGCGGCATCCTGTGCAACATTTTTGTGTGCCTGGCCGTGTGGATCGGCACCGCCGGCAAGACCGTGGTCGATAAGGTCGTGGGCATTCTGCTGCCCATCGCCGCCTTTGTGGCCTGCGGTTTTGAGCACTGCGTTGCCAACATGTACTTTTTGCCCATGGGTGCCGTGATGCACGCGTGCGGCTACGGTGCCGACGTTGCCGGCGCCGATGCGCTCAATGTTGCGGGCATTGCGTTTAACCTGTCCGCTGCCACGCTGGGCAACATCGTTGGTGGTGCGGTTCTGATCGCGCTCGGCTATTGGTTTATCTACGCCAAGAAGTCCGAAGCGTAAAGGGGCTGTTCGCTGGGTGTTGGGCCTCCCGCGGGGCGTTGCCGTGCGGGAGGCTTTTTGCCTTGGAGTGTGTTGTGTGTGGGCTGGAAAGGAATAATCGAGATGGCATCTGCTGTGAAACGTGACGGTCGCTCCGTGGTGACTACGTGCGGGGGATGCTATGCCGATTGCGCCTTTGCGGCTCGGGTTGAGGACGGGCGTGTGGTGGCCGAGCTGCCGGTGCCGGGGCATCCGTGCGCGGCGCGCGCCCTGTGCGCCCGCGGGCGACATCGCCTGTCCATGCCGTTTGACGAGCACGACCGGATTTTGCACCCCATGCGTCGCCGTGCTGACGGCTCGGGGTTCGATGTGGTGAGCTGGGACGAGGCGTTTGCTCAGATCGCGGCGCGCCTTGTGGGGATCGTGGACGCGCATGGCGCCCGTGCGCTGGGCATGACACTTGGCGTGCCCTCGTTCGACCGTTATTGGGCCTATCGTTTTATGCACGCGCTGGGCTCACCCAATGTGTATGGTGCCGACGGCGCTTGCGAGGTGAGCCGCCTGACCGGCTGGGAGCACAGCCTGGGCTACAGTCCGGCTTCCGACCTGGCCCATACCGATTGCATTATGTACTTGGGGCGTTCCATCGTGGATTCGTCGACGATGGGCGCAGTCGATGCCCTGAACGACGCTCGACGTCGCGGGGCAAAGATCATTGTGGTGGACCCGCGGCGCAGCGGCTCTGCCGCGCTTGCCGACCGCTGGCTGCGCGTGCGCCCGGGCTGCGACTTGGCGTTGCTGCTGGGTATTGCCCACGTTTTGATAGCCGAGGACCTGTTCGACCACGACTTTGTGGCCCGTTATACCACGGGCTTTGACGAGCTGGCGCAGGCCGCTGGTGCCTGGACACCCGAGTGGGCTGAGTCGATGTGCGATGTGCCGGCCGAAGAGATTGTTGCGACGGCGCGCGATTTGGCTGCTGCGGCGCCTGCCGCCGTGGTCGACGCGGGCTTTCACGGCGGCATCGGCATTGCGTACGCCAACAGCACCCAGACGGCGCGCGCCCTCTGCCTGGTCGATGTGCTGTTGGGCTGCCTGGGGCATGCGGGCGGTGCGCTCAACCCGCCGACGCCGCTTGCGCTGGGCGACTTGGACCCTGCTCGCTTTGCGACGCCGCCGGTGCCGCGTGAGACCAAGTTGGGCTCTGAGCGCTATCCGCTCGTCGATCCCGTGCGTGGCCTGTGCACGACCATCGGCCAGTCAATTCTTGACGGTGACCTGCGCGGGCTCATCGTCTATGCCAGCAACCCCGGTGCGGGTTACGGCAACGCCGATGCGTGGCTTGGCATCTTGCGGCAGCTCGACCTGCTTGTGACCATCGATATCAGCTGGTCCGAGACGGCGCGTGCTTCCGATTTTGTGCTGCCTGATGTGACGTATCTGGAGGCCGACCGCGGTGTGGGTACGGTTGTGGGCCGCAACGATGCGCGCGTGTTCTACCGCAACGCCATGCTGCCCGTGCTGCATGACGATACGCGCCCCGGACGGGAGATTTTTGCCGGCCTGGCTGCTGCCTGTGGCGTGGGCGAGTACTTCGACTTTACGCCGGATGACCTTGCGGCGGCCCAGGTGGCTCCGTTTGGGATCGACCTTGCTGTGCTCAAGGAACGCGGTTGGGCCGACACGGGCGTGTCGCTGCCGCCACGCACGGGCGAGCCGGTGATTCCAGTGAACGGCGGCAAGATTGCGCTGGCAAGCGATGTGTGGGAGCGCGCCGGTTTGGGTCGTGTTCCCGGCTGGATTGCGCCCATGGTGGAGCCCGGACCGGGGATGTTTCGCCTTATTAGCGGCAACCGGCCCTTTGAGTCGCACACCTCGCGCAGGCTCGCGGCGGCCGGTGCTGCTGAGGCGGGCTCCGACCTGGATGCCGTGCAGATGAATGCCGACGTCGCCGCGCGCATGGGCATCGCCAACGGCGAGGTCGTCGAGCTCGTGAGCGACATGGGTCGAGACCGGGTGCGCGTGGAGACCACGCCGTACCTGCATCCGGCGTGCATCTTTACGTCGGCGGCTCCGGGCGGGCGTTCGTTTAGCGCCGGCGCGGATGGTGTCCAAGCGCTCGGCGTCGGTCCGCTCGATCATACGCCGCTACGTTGGGACTCCATTACGGGCGCCGCGCTCACCCAGGAAAACGCCGTTCGCGTGGAAAAGATTGCGCCACGCGGGGATAATGACAAGTAATTGACTCAGGCGATGTATTCGACTGATCCACGTTTGTTTTGAAAGGCCGCACATGAGCGATAGCCAGAACATTTCCGATGAGGTGCGCGCCCGCTTACGCGCCATCCCTTCCGTTAACGAGTTGCTCGCCGAGTGGCCGGTGGTGAAGGCGGCGGGGGAGACGTGCGACGCGGTAGTCCATGCCGCCGTCACGGCCGAGCTCGATGAGGAACGTGCCGCCATCCGCGCCGGTTCCGCCCCGCGCTCCAAGCGCGAGCTGGCATCGGCCATCGAATTCCGTGCGCATCGCTCCGCGCTGCCGAGCCTGCGCCCGGCCGTTAACGCCACGGGCGTGGTCATCCATACCAACCTGGGTCGCGCCCCGCTTGCGGAGTCGGCCGCCAAGGCTGTGGCCGAGGTCGCGCGCGGATACAGCACGCTCGAGTACAGCGTCGACACCTGTTCGCGCGGATCGCGCAAGGAGCACGCCGCGCAGCTGATCCGATCGCTTACCGGTGCCGAGGACGCGCTCGTCGTCAATAACAATGCCGCCGCGGTACTGCTGGTGCTGGCCACCCATGCCGCGGGCAAAGAGGTTATCGTGAGCCGCGGCGAGCTCGTCGAGATCGGCGGTAGCTTCCGCATCCCCGATGTCATGGAGGCCTCGGGCGCGCGCCTGGTCGAGGTCGGCGCCACCAACCGCACGCACCTGGCCGACTACGAGCGCGCCATCACGCCCGACACGGCCATGATCCTGAAGGTTCATCCTTCCAACTACCGCATTGAGGGCTTTCATGAGGAGGTGAGCTCCAAGGAGCTCGCCGCGCTGGCACACAAACATGGCCTGCTGTTTTACGAGGACCAGGGCTCGGGCGCGCTGCTGCCCGACGACATCCTAGTTCGCGGCGGCGAGGAGACCACGCCGACCTCGGTTGCCGCTGGGCTCGACATCGTGTCGTGCTCGGGCGATAAGCTGCTCGGTGCCGCGCAGGCGGGCATTATCATGGGCCGTCGCGACTTGATCAAGGCCTGTGGCTCACATCCTCTTATGCGCGCCCTGCGCCCGGGCAAGCTCGCGTTGACGGCGCTCGAGGCTACGCTGCGCATCTACATGGACGGCGCCGATGTGGCCCATCGCGACATTCCGGTGCTCAGCATGCTTACGCTTCCGCAGGCTCATCTGGAGCGTCGTGCGCGCAAGCTGCGCGACCTTATGGCGGCGGGGCTCGATAAAGCCGGTTGTCCGTGTGCCGTTGAGCTGGAGATTGTCGAAGAGTCGTCGACCCCCGGTGGCGGCTCACTGCCTACCGTCGAGCTGCCCACGATGTGCGTTGCCGTGCGTCTTGTTGACGAGCGCCTGACGGTCGACGCGCTCAAGCGCTCGCTTGTCCAGGATTTCGATACGCCGGTCGTCACGCGCACCTCGCACGACCGCATTCTGTTTGACGTCCGCACGCTCGTGGGCGACCGCGATATCGAGACGGCGGCGTCGACGCTTGCCGCGTGCGTTTCCAAGGCGGCGCGCCGATGAGTGAGACTGAAGCGTTGGTGGAATGTCCCGTCATCGTGGGTACGGCGGGCCACGTCGACCATGGCAAGTCGGCGCTCATTGAGGCGCTGACGGGCAAAAATCCCGACCGCTTGGAGGTCGAGCGTCGCCGCGGCATGACCGTGGAGCTCGGCTTTGGCGAGCTTGCGCTGCCGAGCGGCAAGATCGTGGGCCTGGTCGACGTGCCGGGACACGCGCACTACCTACGCGCCATGGTGCAGGGCGCCACGGGCATCGATGTGGCCGTGCTGGTGGTCTCGGCCGTCGAGGGCGTGATGCCGCAGACGCGCGAGCACGTGCATGTGCTGGAGCTGTTGGGCGTTTCGCACATGGTGGTCGCGCTGACGATGTGCGACCTGGCCGATGCCGAGATGACCGAGCTTGCTGAGCTCGACGTCGATGACTTTTTGTCGGGCACCGTGTTTGCGGGCGCGCTGATCGTGCCGGTGTCGTCCAAGACGGGCGTGGGGATTGATACGCTGCTGGCCGCGCTTGATGAGTGCGTAGATGCCTGCTGGGATGCTTGTCGCGACCGTGCCGAGCGCACGGATGCCGCGCCGCGCCTGCCCATCGACCGCTGCTTTACGATCAAGGGCGCCGGTACCGTCGTGACGGGAACGCTGCACGACGCGCCGGTCGCGGTGGGCGATGAGCTTGTCGCCCTGCCGTCGCGCACGGTCTGCCGTGTTCGCGGGATTCAGGTGCATGGCGACACGTCGCGGGCGTTGCCCGGCCAGCGCGTGGCGCTCAACCTGGTGGGCGATGGGGTCGCTTCGCTCGATCGCGGCGAGATGCTCGGCGTCGAGGGCCGCTTTGGCCAGACGCTGCGTTTTATGATGACGTTTACCTACCTGGGCCGTGAGGGCGCCAAGCCGCGTGTGCTCGAGTCGGGCGCGCGCGTACACGTGATGGCGGGTACGGCCGAGGTCGTCGGCCGCATCATGCTCATGGAGGGCGAGGCGCCCATGGCTGTGGGCGAGACGCGTACCGTTCAGGTTCGTCTGGAGGACCCGCTGCCGTTGCGCGCCGGCGACCATGCCGTGGTTCTGTCGTATTCGCCGGTGATGCTCATTGGCGGTGGGCGCGTGCTGTTGTCGCGCTGCCGTCGCTCGCGCGAGCTTGCCGACGGGGAGCGTGCGCTGTATGCGGCGCTCGAAGCCGGGGATGTTGCTGGTTCGGTCGACGCGTGGCTGGCGTTGCAGGTGCTGCCGGTTGCGGCTGCTGATGTTGCCGCGGCACTGGATCTTGTTGTCGGCGATGTTGACGTTGCGTTGCGTGCGCTGGTGGACCAGGGTGCGGTGTGCGAGCTTGCCGCGGGCGACGTGGCGCTGTACGCGAGTGCTGCCGGGCTCGACGCCGCAATGGACTCGCTCGCTTCAACTCTGTCTGCCATGCACGCGGAGGCTCCCAAGGAGACGGGCTTTACGCCGGGTGCTGTCGCGCATGCCGCTTGGCCTACCGCTGACGACGCTGTTGCCGCCGCGTTGATTGCCGAGGGCTGTTCGCGTGGCGTGTGTGCCTCCGAGGGCGCCGAGGTGTTCGACCCGCACTCCGCTGCTGCCGCGGCGCGCGTGGTTCGCGAGGCCTGCGAGCGTATCGTTGCCTTGCTGGACGAGGCCGGGCTCGATGCGCCGGCGTTGCCTGAGGTGGGAGAGCGGCTGCAGCTCGATCGCGACACCATGACGCGTGCCCTGCGCGAGCTTTCGCTCAACCGCTCGATTGTGAAGGTCGAGCGCGACGTTGCCCTGTCTGCCGCCGCCGAGGCTCACGCGCGCGAGCTCGTCGCCGCGGCCATTGCCGACGCCGGCGGCGCTGCCACCACAAGCGTCCTGCGCGAGGCACTGGGTGTGTCGCGCAAGCGTGCCATCAGTATCCTGGAGCACCTAGACGCCGTGCGCTTCACAGCACTAGACAAAGAAGCCGGCGGCCTGCGCTCCCTGCGCTAGCGACCGCCCTCATCAGTTGCGGTGAAATACGGACTGTTTACCCCTATATCTAGTCCATTTAGTCCGTATTCCACCGCAACTTCCAGAATGACTACTCTGGTGACCTTTGCGGCTGTGGGCTGCTTGGTTTGGTAAAATATCTCCGCACTTGGGAACGGATGGGCTCCGGTGGGCTCCGCGGTCCTCAAAACCGTTGCGAGGCGTGCAAAACGTCTTGGATGTGTTCGATTCACATACGTTCCCGCCATACGCTACCAGCGCTTTTGTGCTCGCGGTCTTGCTGCGTGCCGCAAAGGCGCTGTTTTGTTTTTGCACGAGCTTGTCGTAACGCCGCTATTTCGGTGACGGTGTTTAGCCTCGTGCTTCGGGTTTCGAGCATGCCGATGGGGGTGTTTTGCCGTATGACTATCGTAAGACGGGCCGATCTTTCTTGCGTCGTCCAGGCGGGCGGGCTGTCGTCGCGCATGGGCTGCGACAAGGCGCACATGCCGTTTTGCGGCAAGCCCTTGATCGAGCGCGTGCTGGAGCGGCTCGCTCTGGTCGGCAGCGAACTTGTTGTGACGACCTCGCGCCCCGAGGAGCTCGCCTATCTCAGGGAGTGCGAGTTTGATGGCCTGGTTCCGCGTGTAGTCATGGACGTCGACGGCCCCGCCGGTGCTATGCGCGGCATCGCGAGCTCGCTGGCTGCCGCTCGGTTGCCCCTCGTGGCGATCGTCGCCTGCGATATGCCGTTCGTCTCACCAGAACTGATTGGTACGCTTGCCGATCGGGTCGAAGGGATTCCGCTCGACGTGTGCGTGCCGCGCGAAGAGCGGGGGATTGAGCCGCTCTGTGCTGTCTGGCGTCGCGATGCCTGTGCGCCGGTGGCTCGCGAACTGCTCGCCGGCGATCGTCAGCGCATCCGCTGCCTGATCGACCGAGTGCATGCCGGCTATCTAGACGAGCCGCAGATTATCGAGGCGGCCGGGTCGCTGCTCTGCTTCGAAAACGTCAATACGCCCGAGGAGTTTGCGGCAGCCGAGCTGCTCGCCTAGACGATGGGAGTTGCCATGTCTCACGATATCTGCCCCGACACGGGGGAACCTTGTACCTGCGACGGCTCTGAGCCCTGCACCTGCGGCTGTGGCGGCTGCGGACATACGGCCGAGGAAGAGGCTGCGGCGGCTGCGTATCGCGAGTCGCATCGCGAGGCTCCGTCCGACGATGCCCTCGACCACGAACGCAAGATCATCGTGTCGTTCGACAGCACCTTCGATGTGATGGAGTGCGAGCAGCTGTGTCTTGCCGCCGGTGTACCCGGGCGCATTATGCCGCTGCCCGGTTCCATCACTGCCGGCTGCGGCCTGTGCTGGGCCATGCCGTTCTCGGGTGACGCACTCGCCGCCTTCCGCGCTGCCACCGAAGGCCGCATAACCCCCGCCGACTACCATCAGCTCGTCCTCTAACCACCAACACCACCACATTGGGGACAGGCACCTTTGTGGTGGTTTGGAACACGTGGACGAAACAGGTTTGAAACACGGGTTTTGCACGTCAGGCACTCAAAAACGCCTCTACCTGCATCGTAATCAAAACGAAACATCTGCTCGTCTGCTTATGCGAAACTTTCCCGCAACAGTGCGATATTATCCATACTCGATAAAGCTCGCGGCGCATGGGGCGCCTCGAACGACACCTTTCTTTTCCATCAATTGGAGGAAGCATGAGCTACACGCAGAAAGTTCTCGACGAGCTCAAGGCCCGCTATCCCGAGCAGCCTGAGTTCATCCAGGCCGCGACCGAGATCCTCGGCACTATCCAGCCGGCACTCGACGCCCATCCCGAGTATGAGGAGGCCGCCCTGCTGGAGCGCCTCGTTGAGCCCGAGCGCATCGTTATGTTCCGTGTTCCCTGGGTTGACGACCAGGGCAAGGTCCAGGTCAACCGCGGCTACCGCGTCCAGTTCAACTCTGCCATCGGTCCCTACAAGGGCGGCCTGCGCTTTAACCCGACGGTCACCCTGGGCATGCTCAAGTTCCTGGGCCTGGAGCAGATCCTCAAGAACAGCCTGACCACCCTTCCCATGGGCGGCGGCAAGGGCGGCTCCGACTTTGACCCCAAGGGCAAGTCCAACAACGAGATCATGCACTTCTGCCAGTCCTTCATGACCGAGCTCTATCGCCACATTGGCCCCAACACCGACGTTCCCGCCGGCGACCTGGGCGTTGGCGGCCGCGAGGTTGCCTACATGTTCGGTCAGTACAAGCGCCTGACCAACGAGTGGACCGGCGTCCTCACCGGCAAGGGCCTCTCCTTTGGCGGCTCGCTCGCCCGTACCGAGGCCACTGGCTACGGCCTGGTCTACTTTGTGGACGAGTACCTCAAGAGCCGCGGCGAGTCCTTCGAGGGCAAGAATGTCGTCGTTCACGGCTCCGGTAACGTCGCCATCTACGCGGTCCAGAAGGTCGCCCAGCTCGGCGGCAAGGTGCTGGCCTGCTCCGACACCCACGGCTGGGTCGAGGACCCCGACGGCATCGACTACACCGTGCTCGAGCATGTCTATAACAAGAAGCGCTCCGGCCACGACAAGGGCGTTACGCTCGCTATGTACGTCGACGAGAAGCCCAATGCCACGTGGCACGAGGGTGACGGCCGCGGCGTGTGGCAGCTGCCCTGCGACATCGCGCTGCCCTGCGCTCGCGAGAACACGCTGCTGCTCGAGGACGCCCAGGCGCTCGTCGCCAACGGCTGCAAGGTAGTCGGCGAGGGCGCGAACATGCCCACGACCATCGAGGCCACGACCTACTTCCAGGAGAACGGCGTTGCCTTTATGCCCGGTAAGGCTGCCAACGCCGGCGGCGTGCTCGTGTCCGGCCTGGAGA
>CAKUGX010000070.1 GCA_934654765.1 uncultured Collinsella sp.
TTCCTGCGCGATACCACCATCTCCACGGCTCTTACCATGGCCTTCTTCTACCTGGTGACTGCTTTTGCTGCCTACATCGCAGATCCTGCGGTTGTTACTGAGACTGCTGGCGGCGACAACGTGATTGTTTACGCCCTGACCTGCGCTCTGTCCTTCGCCGTCGGCGTCACCATCGTCTACAACGGCGTTCGCATGATCCTTGCCGACCTGGTCCCGGCTTTCCAGGGCATCTCCAACAAGCTGATCCCTGGCGCCATTCCCGCCGTCGACTGCGCCGTCTTCTTCCCCTACGCTCCCACCGCCGTCATCCTCGGCTTTGTCGCTTCCTTCATCGGTGGCGTGGTCGGCATGTTCATCGTGGGCGCTACCCTGGGCATCTTCATCATCCCGGGCATGGTTCCCCACTTCTTCTGCGGTGCAACTGCCGGCATCTACGGCAATGCTACCGGTGGCCGCAAGGGCGCAGCTCTTGGCGCTTTCGTCAACGGCCTGCTCATCACCTTTGCCCCTGCTCTGCTCCTGCCTGTTCTTGACGTCTTCGGCTTCGAGAACACTACGTTCGGCGACTTCGACTTCTCCGTTATTGGTATTACGCTCGGCCGCGCTGCCGAGGCCTTCGGTACCACCGGTGTCTACGCGATTCTCGCTGTCCTTCTGATCGTTGCCTTTGTCCCCAACTTCATCCACACCAAGGGCGCTGTGATCAACCACGTTGAGGAAGAGTAATCCAGGCATACGTTAAGCCCTAATCGGGCGGAGCTCCGATAACCGGCTCCTACACGGAAGCGGTGACGTCTCAAATGAGGCGTCACCGCTTTTTGTTTTGGAGTGGTTGTGAAAACGTGTTGACGAAGCATCGTCTCTGCGCCGTGAGTGGAATCAAACGCAATGAATGGCAAAAACGTTTTGCCGCTGGGGTGTCGATATAAAAATGGTAAAACTTTAAAACCGTTCGCCGAGAAGATAAAAACCCGCAGCTCACGCCTTGATAAACATAGGTAAAGTGTTTAGCAGCTTAACGCCCGTATGCAAACGAAAGGAATCAGGCAGATGGCAATCAAGGTGTTCGCTGACGGTGCAAACCTCGAGGGCATGCTCGACATGTACGAGAACGGCAACGTTCAGGGCTTCACGACCAATCCGTCCCTCATGAAGAAGGGCGGCGTGACGGATTACCGCGCGTTTGCCAAGGAGGTCCTGGCCCACATCACCGATGTGTCCGTGTCGTTTGAGGTCTTTGCCGACGACGTTGAGACCATGGAGGTCGAGGCGCGCGAAATCGCTACCTGGGCCGATAACGTCTACGTCAAGATTCCGTGCGTGACCACCAAGGGTGAGTCCACCGCCGAGCTGGTCCGCACGCTTTCTGCCGACGGCATCAAGGTCAATGTCACCACCATTTTTACGCCCGAGCAGGTCGACGAGATGGTCGAGGCCGTTGACGCCGAGACCCCGTCCATCATCTCGCTCTTTGCCGGCCGTATCGCCGATACCGGCGTCGATCCCATTCCGTTTATGACGGAGTCGGTCAAGAAGGCCGCCGCCAAGCCCAACTGCGAGGTCCTGTGGGCGTCCACGCGCGAGCTCATCAACATCTACCAGGCAGAAGCCTGCGGTTGCCAGATCATCACAGTGCCCAACAGCATCCTGGCCAAGCGCAAGAACATCGGCCGCGACCCGTACGAGGTCTCGCTCGACACCGTCCGCGGCTTTGCCAAGGATATCGCCTCGCTCGGGTTCCATATCCTGCCGTAACGCGAACACTGACTGCTCCGTGGGTTGTCCGCCCCGGCCTTTCCTTTCCCTATCGCTCACGCGCTTCGCGAGGGTCGCGCTAGGCAAAGGAAAGGCCGGGGCTGCCGACACGGGCTTGCCAGTAGGTTCTGAGCTGAATAAGACTTGGTTGGTGCCGCCTCTTTGTTGGGGCGGCACCATTTTTGTTGCGGTATCTGCAAGTTTTTCTCAGTGCGTGACAAAAACTTGCAAAGTTTGCAAGTTCTTTCCATCGAGTGAGAAAAACTTGCAAGTTCGACGATGGATGGCGGCGGCTCGCCCTTCTGTTACTTGCCCTGCACCATGGTGAGGGAGATCTTTTTGCGGTCGCGGTCGACCTTTTCGACCCACACCTTGACCGTGTCGCCGACGCGTACCACGTCGCTCGGGTGCTTGACGAAGCGGTTGGCCAGCTTGGAGATGTGCACGAGGCCGTCTTGGTGCACGCCCACGTCGACGAAGGCGCCAAAGTCGACGACGTTACGCACCGTGCCCTTGAGTTCCATGCCCGGCTCCAGGTCGTCGATGGAAAGCGCCGAGCGGCTAAAGACCACCTCGGGTGCGTCGTCGCGCGGGTCGCGTCCGGGCTTCTTGAGCTCGTTGACGATGTCGATGAGCGTGAGGGTGCCGCAGTCCAGGTCGCTTGCCAGCGCCGAGATGCTGCCCAGACGGCGCTCGATATCGGGCACGCCGCCGCGGCTGAGCTCGCTGGCCGCCACGCCGGCGCGCTCCAGGACGGATGTCGCCACCTCGTAGCTCTCGGGGTGGACGCTTGTGGCGTCGAGCGGATTCTTGCCGCCGCTAATGCGCAAGAAGCCTGCGGCGTTGAGATATGCCTTGGGTCCCAGCTTGGGGACCTTCTTGAGCTGGCGGCGATCGGTAAAGGCGCCGTTTTCCTCACGGTAGGCAACGATGTTCTTGGCCACGCTTGGCGTAATGCCCGACACGTAGCCCAGCAGGCTCGCGCTTGCGGTGTTGACGTCGACGCCCACGCGGTTGACGACGTCCTCCACCACGTGACCCAGCGTGCGCGAAAGCTCGGCTTGGTCAAGGTCGTGCTGGTACTGGCCCACGCCGATGGACTGGGGCGGGATCTTGACGAGCTCGGCCAGCGGGTCCTGCAGGCGGCGGCCCAGGCTCATGGCGCCGCGCACGGTGACGTCCAGGTCGGGGTACTCCTGGCTCGCGAGCTCGGAGGCGGAGTACACCGAAGCACCGGCCTCGTTGACGATGGTGTAGCGCAAGCCGGGCGCCTGCTCGGCAATGAACTCCGAGACGACTTCCTCGGTCTCGCGGCTGGCGGTGCCGTTGCCGATGACGATGGTGTTGACGCCATCCTTTTTGACGAGGCGGGCGAGCTCGCGCTTGGTGCCGGCGACGTCGTGGCGCGGCTTGGTGGGGTAGACCACGCCGTGGTCGAGCAGCTTGCCGGTCTCGTCCATGACAGCGACTTTGCAGCCGGTGCGGTAGCCCGGGTCGAGCGCGAGCACGCGGGCGCCACGGACGGGACGCGCCGAGAGCAGGCCCTCGAGATTCTTGGCAAAGACGTTGATGGCCTCGGTCTGGGCGCGGACGGTGAGCCTGGCGCGGGCCTCGCGCTCCAACGAGGGGGCCATGAGGCGCTTGTAGCCGTCGGCGATGGCGGCGTCGAAGACCGGGGCGAAGACACCCTGGCGGCGGGGCCAGCGGCTGCCGAGGCGCGCCGTGGCGGCGGCGCCGTCGACGTTCACGCGTACGCGGAGCTTGCCCTCGCGCTCGCCGCGGTCGATGGCCAGCACGCGGTGGTTGGGGATGCGGCGCAGCGGCTCGTCAAAGTTGTAATAGGGCTCGTAGGGAGTCTTCTCAGCGGGGTCGGTTGCCTCGACGACGATATCGGCGGTGTTTTGCGTAAAGGCGCGCAGGTCGGCGACGTTCTCGGGGTCCTCGGCCACCGTCTCGGCCACAATGTCGGCCGCACCTGCGAGCGCTTTCTCGGCGGTGTCGAAGCCCGCCTCCTCGTTGACGTAGTCCGCGGCGGCATCGAGCGCGCTGCCCTTGGCCGATGCCTGCATGATGATCATGTTGGCGAGGGGCTCCAGACCGGCCTCGCGGGCCTTCTGCGCGCGGGTCATGCGCTTTTTGCGGTAGGGCTTGTAGAGGTCCTCGACGCGCTGGAGCTGCGTGGCCTCGCGAATCTGCTGCTCGAGCTCGGGCGTGAGCTTGCCCTGGGCGTCGATGAGCAGGATGACGTCCTCCTTGCGCTGCTCAAGATTGCGCAGGTAGGACAGGCGCTCGTCGAGCGCGCGCAGGGCGACGTCGTCCATACCGCCCGTGGCTTCCTTACGGTAGCGTGAGATAAAGGGGATGGTGTTGCCCTCGTCGATGAGCTTGACGGCTGCCTCGACGTTGGCGGCCTTAAGGTTGAGCTCGCGGGCGAGCTGGGCGATAAGATCCATGGAACTCCTTGCGTTTAAGGTGCGTTTGCAGCACAGGGCTACCAAGGATACCACCCGTCCCAAGACGACTGGTCTGGGCCTGCGCCACGAAAACGGCCTATCTACTACGTTTGACCCGTATGGGTCGACCATACCTGGTTTTTCCGAAAATCGGCAAGCCGTCTACCTGCGGTTTTGATTTCGCGAAAATTGGCATGGTTGAGGGTGGTCGGCTAAACGTAGTAGATGGGCCCATTTCGTGGCGAACGATTCAAGCCGAGGCGCAAAATGGCCCCCGGGCCAAGAAAATCATAACCAACGTGGTCAAAAAAGCCCCGCGGCAGGAGGCTGCTCGCGGGGCGAAGAAGAGGGGCTTATTTGTGGCGGGCCAAAGGGGCGTGGCGTAGGGTTTACCGCGCCAGGCCCAAGCCCTTTACAGCTCGACGAGGTTGCCGGTCTCGGCGGCCTCCTTGACGGCGTTGAGAAGCGTGAGCGTCTTGACGTTGTCGGCGGGGGTCACGACGGGCTCGACCTCGCGGCGGACGACCTTCACAAAGTGCTTGAGCTGCATCTTGTGCGGCAGCGCCGGGTCGACGGCCGGGATCTCCATCTGCAGCGGCTTGTGCCAGTTAGAGGCGCCGTCATAGGAGAACTGGTGCAGGCGGGGCAGCGACAGGGCGCCCTTGGTGCCGCCGATAAAGTAGGCGTCGGCGTCGAAGGGACGGTACTGCGGGTCCTCGCGAGCGGTGGCCTCCCAGTTCCAGGGGCTGGCGGTGGCGTCGGAGATGGTCATGCTCGCAAGCGCGCCATCGGCAAAGCGGACGTTGACCACGGCGGAGTCCTCGGTCTCAAAACCGCGGGCGGCGCTGGACTGCATACCCTGGACGGCGACGGGCTCGCCCAGCAGGTAACGGAGCAGGTCGACATCGTGCACCAGGTTGACCAGGATCGGGCCGGCACCCTTCTTGCGGCGCCACTCGACGTCGAAGTACTCGTCGTTCTTATAGATCATGTAGTGGAAGCTCGACACGGTGAGCTTGCCCAGCTCGCCGGACTCGATGATCTCCTTGGCCTTGTTGACGAAGGGGTTGTGACGACGGTGCTGACCCACGAGCACGGGCACGCCGGCGGTCTCGGCCTCGGCGGCGAAGGCCTGGGCATCCTCGAGGTCGTTGGAGATCGGCTTTTCGACCAGCGGCACGATGTTGCGCTTGACGGCCTCGCGGGCAACGCCCAGGTGCAGGTCGTTGGGCGTGGCGATGATGACGGCCTCGGGCTTGACCTCGTCCATCATCTGGGCGGGATCGGTAAAGAACGGCACGCCGGCGGCCTCGGCCGTGGCGCGGGCGCCCTCAAAGGCGTCGGCGATGGCGACGAGCTCGGCCTCGGGCTCCTCGGTGACAAAGCGGATGTGGTTGCGGCCCATGGCGCCGGCGCCGATGACGGCAATGCGGACGGGGTTGAGCTCAGACATTTCGACTCCTTAATGCTGGTGGCGGTGGAATGCGGCAAGGGGGCGGCCCTTGCTGCATCAAGCAAAACTAAGCGGACTTCTTCTTGCTGTCGGAGACCATCATGTAGACGGTGAGCACGACGGCGATGGCGGCGATCACGATGGCGCCGTAGAAGGACTGCTGGTAGGCGGCGCTGCCGGCCTCGGCGTGATACAGCACGGCGGTGATGGGCTGGCTGATCCAGGTGGAAGCGGCGTAGCCCAGGAACATGATGCCGTAGTTGACGCCGATGTTGCTGGTGCCGAAGGCGCCACCGGTGAGCGGCGGGTAGATGACGAGCAGGGCGCCAAAGCTAAAGCCGAGCAGGGCGAGCGCCACGAAGAACATGCTCTGCGTAAAGCTCATCGACATGATGACGAGCGCGACGATGGTGACGATAAGGCTGATGAGCAGCGACTTGTAGGCACCGAGCTTGTCGATAATCTGACCAAAGGACAGGCGACCGACCAGGTTGGCGCAGGTGTTGACGGAGACGACCACACCGCCGAGGGCGACGGCAGCGGCGCTCGTGGGGTCGGCGAAGAGCTGGACGGCGGCGATGGAGGCAACCTTGCCGACGAGCAGGGTGCCGGCGGTAGCGGCGAAGGCGAAGGTGATGATGAGGACCCAGAAACGCGGGGTCTTGACCATCTCGCCCGGGGTGAGGTCGCCGAAGGTGCCGGCGTGCGCGCCACCCTTGGGGGCCTCGAAGCCCTCGGGCAGCCAACCGGCCTCGGGAGCCTTCAGGAACAGGGCGGAGGCGGCGATCATCACAAAGAAGATGACGCCGAGCGCCTTCAACGCGCCAAAGATGCCAAGGCTCGGGATGAGCAGCGAGGCGAGCACCGGGGACAGCACGGCGGGGCCGGCGGTCGAGGCGGCCAGGGTGATGCCGGAGGCGAGGCCCTTCTTGTCGATGAACCACTTCTGACCCGTGGTGAGTGCCGGGTTGTAGCCCAGGCCGTTGCCGACGGCAGCGACGAGCGAGAACCACAGGTAGAACTGCCACGGCTCGGTGACGGTGCCGGACATGAACCAGCCCACGCCGTAGCACACGGCGGCGGCGATCACGACGTTGCGGGGGCCGATCTTATCGGAGATGCGGCCGGCGAAGATGCCCGTCACGGCCATGATGGTCTGGAAGACCGGGAAAGCCCAGGTAAGGGCGCTGGACCACTCGGGGTAGACGGCGAGCAGGTTTTTGCTCACGACGGAATACAGCGCGATGGAGCTGATGAAGAACATGGTGACGCACGCGGCGGAAAGCACGACGGCGCGACCCTTGTTGGAGTTGGTGGAAGCCATTGGACTCTTTCTAATCGATGCGGGGAGGGGGGCTTATCCCGCGCCCCTCTCTACCGGGTGGGTTTACTGGTCGGTCGGCTTAGCGACGCCGGACTCATCGGACCAGAGCTCGACACCCTTGTTTTTAAGGTAGTTGTCGGCGTATGCGCGACGGCCGCCGGGCTTGGCGGTGAGGTCGCCCATCATGTTGGAGAAGCCGCCGTCGACCTTGATGGCGTCGCCGGTGGTAAAGTCCGAGCGCTTGGACGCCAGGAACATGACGGCGTTGGCGATATCGCTGACCTCGCCGATGCGGCGCGTGGCGATCAGGCGGCTGCGGCTCTTCTCGACCTCGGGGTCGGCGTAGAAGTTGGCCGACATGGGGGTCTTGACGAAGCAGGGCTCGACGCAGTTGGAGCGAACGCCATACGGGCCCCACTCGGCGGCGAGCATCTTGGACATCATGTTGACGCCGGCCTTGGTGGAGCTGTACACGCCCGAGAACGTCTCGGGGGAGTGGCTGGCGACGGTGGAGATGTGCACCAGACGGCCCTGGCCGGCCTTGATCATCTCGCGACCAAAGCGCTGCGAGGTGATGAAATAGCCGGTGAGGTTGACGTTGAGCACCTGCTCCCAGTCGCTCAGCGGCAGGTCCTCCATAGCGGCGAAGCGCAGGATGCCGGCGGTGTTGACGAGGACGTCGACGCGGCCGAAGTTGGCGATGGTAGCGTCGACGGCGGCCTGAACCTCGGCCTCGTCGGTGGCGTTCATCTTGTAACCCTCGGCGTGGATGCCAAACTCGGCGGCGAGGTCGGCGGCAGCGGCCTTGACCTTCTCCTCGTCCAGGTCGAGCATGACGACGTTGGCGCCATTGCGGGCGAACTCGCGGCAGATCTCGGCGCCCATACCGCCGAGTGCGCCGGTCACGGCGCAGACATCGCCCTCGAGCTTAAGCCAATTGCTCATAGGAACTTCCCTTCTTGTACCTCCCGGTGGGTCGCTCCCATTTACCGACCCACGTGGTTTTCGCTGGTTATCGTATGCTTTGCGTTTGCGCAGGTGAATTGCATATTTGTTAGAATGGCGTTAACCGTAGGTTTACACTGTGTGCCGCAGTTTGCCTGTGCTGAGCGCGTGACCTGCGAAAACGACCCCCTGCGGCACCGTGTGGCCGTACGTGCGAAAACGGAGAGATGACGTGTACGATCGACGACTTGAGGCTATTTCGGCCGCCGCGGAGCTGGGAAGCTTCTCGCGTGCCGCGGCAAAATTGCGCGTGTCGACGCCGGCACTCGTCAAGCAGGTGTCGGGGTTCGAGGCAGAGTTTGGCATCAAGCTGTTCGAGCGCTCGCATTCGGGCGTCAAGGTGACGCCGGCGGGCGCTTTGCTGGTGGACGATGCGCGCTCGATCATGCGCCAGTCCGAGGATGCCCTGCGCCGCGCCCGGCGCGCGGCGGGCGATGGCGGCGCGGTGCGCCTGGGCGTGTCGATGATGTGCCCGGGGCGTCAGACGCTTTCAATGTGGACGGGCGTGCACGAGCTGGAGCCGTCGCTGCGTTTTGAGATCGTGCCGGTGAGTGACCTCTACGACGAGCGCGAGACCGTCATGCGCAGCTTGGGCCGCGAGGTCGACGTGGTGCAGTCGAGTTTTTCGACCCCACGCTGGGGCGATGCGTGCCAAAAGCTCCTTATCGTCAACGTGCCGTTTTATATCGATGTGCCGCGCACGAGCCCGCTTGCGCGCAAGAGCCGCATTACGGTCGCCGACCTGGAGGGCATGCGCCTGCGCGTGCTGCGCCACGGCAACGACGCCATGGACAGTCTGCGCATCGACCTTTTGGCCGACGGCGGCGTAGACGTGATTGACGTCGATAGCTTCGACTTCGCGCTCTTTAACGAGGCCGAGGAAAAGGGCGACGCGGTGCTCACCTGCGGCGCGTGGTCGGGCGTGCACCCGGCCTTTGTGGGCGTGCCATTCCTATGCGGCCGCGAGGTACCGGTCTACCTGCACTACCCGCTCGAGCCCACCCTCCAAGTACAAAAATTCGTCAACGCCATGGCGCAGCTCCTCAAATAGCTACTTTGGTGCCGAGTATGTGCGGGTAGCTAAAAGAGCCCCGTCCCAAATTAGCTACCCAGGGCACCAAAAAGCCCCCGCAGCTCGTGTGAACTGCGGGGGCTTTGTTCGCCATGGTGCTTCTATCCGGGTCGCTGAGATGAGTCGATTTGCCCCGAAAGAGGAGGGCATTGACCTCGGGGTCATGCCCGACGAATGAGCGGCAAATCGGCCATCTCGGCGAGCCGGGCTACTCCAGCTCAAACGCTCCGGTATAGAGCTGGTAGTAGTACCCGCGCTTGGCGATGAGCTCGTCGTGGTTGCCGCGCTCGATGACGTGGCCGTGGTCCAGGCAGATGATCACGTCGGAGTTGCGCACGGTGGAGAGCCTGTGCGCGATGACGAAGGTGGTGCGCCCGGTCATGAGGGCGTCCATGCCGCGCTGGACGATGGCCTCGGTGCGCGTGTCGATGGAGCTCGTCGCCTCGTCGAGGATCATCGCGGG